>CAZGVQ010000354.1:0-4488 GCA_964529355.1 uncultured Acidimicrobiales bacterium | reverse complement strand
GCGAACCTCGAGGGCAACGCCGAGCAGTTCGGCAACATGCCCAAGCAGGGTGTGGCCGGAATGATCGTCGGCGATCTGCTGGTGCACTCCTGGGATCTCGCCCGTTCGTTGGGCGTCGACGACACGCTGCCCGCAGAGGCCAGTCAGGCCACGCTTATGGGATTGCAGCGCCTCCCCGAGCAGGTACTGCGGGGCGAGAACATGTTCGGCGCAGCAGTCGAAGTGTCCGACGACGCCAGCCCGCAGGACAAACTGCTGGGATTCGTCGGCCGTCAGGTCTGACGACTTCAACACCTAGGAAACATGGAGCCCTACCAGGCCCTTAGTCGCTCGATCGCGGGTCATCGGGCACTCGTCACCGGAGCCGCGAGCGGGATGGGTCGCGCCACGGCCCATCTGTTTGCCTCCGAGGGGGCACACGTGGCAGTGACCGATCTCGATCAGGAGTCCTGCGCTGCGGTGGTTGCCGAGATCGAAGCCGCCGACTACCCCGGCAGTGCCCGGGCATGGGCGCTCGACGTCACCGATTCCGCTGCTATCGAGCAGGTCGTCGCCGAGGCGGCGCAAGCCCTTGGTGGCCTCGACATCCTCATCAACAATGCTGGATTCGCCTTGGGCGGCGACATCGGCGACGCGTCATACGAAGAAGCGTGGGGGCCAACGCTCAATGCCATGCTCACCGCTCACCAGCGAGCGATCCGCGCCGCGCTTCCGCACCTACGCGAGAGCGAGCATCCGCGAATAGTCAACATTGCGTCCACCGAAGGTTTGGGGGCTACGCCCGGCAACTCGCCGTACGTGGCAGCCAAACACGGCGTCATCGGACTGACCCGTGGGCTTGCGGTCGACCTGGGCCGCGAGGGCATCACGGTCAATTGCATCTGCCCCGGGCCGATCCGAACCGGCATCACCGCCGAGATCCCCGAGGAGCACAAGGAGATCTACGCCAAGCGGCGGGTGCCGCTGCGCCGCTACGGCCAGCCCGAAGAGGTGGCCAACATGACGTTGTCGGTCGTCCTGCCAGCGGCCAGCTTTCTCACCGGCGTGGCGATCCCGGTCGACGGCGGGTTGACGATCAAGAACGCCTAAGGCGCCCGAAATGGTTCGCACGATTCTCACCGACGAAGATCCGAGACTGCGGACCGAATCGGAGCCGGTGCAATCCAATGATCCGGCGATCGAGCAGGACATCGTCGACCTGGCCGACACCCTCGCTGACTTCCGCGACCGGGCGGGATTCGGTCGGGCGATATCGGCACCCCAGGTGGGCATCATGAAACGGCTGATCGTGCTGAACCTGGGTGCTGGCCCGGTTGCGCTGCTCAACCCGACCATCACCCAACGCAGCAGTGAACACCAGGTGGTATGGGACGACTGTCTGTCGGTTCCCGACCGGCTCGTGCGGGTCGAACGCAGCCGTTCGATTTCGCTGGAGTTTCAGAATCCTGCGGGCCAGGAAATCTCGTGGGATGTGACGGCCGCGGACATGGCCGAACTGCTCCAACACGAAGTCGACCACCTCGACGGTGTGCTCATGACCGACCGGGCCGAGTCGCCCGACTCGATACGCCCAATCGATGAGCGCTCGCAGTTGGCACCCGATACCGCGGTTGCGGCACCACGGGTGACGGCCACGGGAATCGCCGCCCAGCTGCCTCGTATCGACCCAACCTTCACCGACTCACCGCAGTACGAGTGCGAACCGCTGTCGGAGGCGTTGGGCGCACGAGTGCTGTTGAAGGTGGAGACGGCCAACCCCATTCGATGTTTCAAGGGTCGAGGTGCCTCGCTCCTCATCGCCGATCACTGTGGTGCTTCGGCCGCCCCACGGCCCGTGGTTACCTCAAGTGCCGGAAACTGGGGTCAGGCAATCGCCTACGCCTGCCGGGCCTACGGGATCCCCACAACCGTCTATGCCGCCGAAAATGCCAACCCCACCAAACTCGACCGCATGCGTGCGCTGGGCGCGGAGGTGGTGCTTCACGGCGCAGACCTCGACGAAGCAAAGCTGGTGGCCAAGGCATTCGCAGCCGAGCAGGGCTACCGGTTTGTCGAGGACGGACAGGACGAGGCGGTCACCGAGGGGCACGGATCGATAGGCGTCGAGTTGGCTGATGACATGGCGGCGACCGGCGACCATCTCGACGCGGTCCTGGTGCCGGTGGGCAACGGCGCCATGATCGCCGGAATCGGCGGCTGGTTGAAGGCTGCGTCTCCCGCCACACAGGTACTTGGCGTCACGCCAACCGGGGCTCCGGCGATGCGCAAGGCATGGCTTGCTCCGACCGAGCGTGATCTGTGGGGGAGTGACCCGGTAGAGACCATCGCCGACGGACTCGCCGTGCGGATACCGATTGCCGATGCCGTCGACGACATGGTGGGCCTGGTCGACGACGTATTGGAGGTGGACGACGAAACCATCGCCGAAGCCATGCGACTGCTCTTCAGCGAGGCAGGTCTGCTCACCGAGCCTTCGGGCGCGGCGGGTATCGCCGCGATACTCGACAACCCCGAGCGCTTTCGCGGCCGACACGTGGCAGTCATCATCTGCGGCTCGAACATCGGGCCCGACCAACTGGCATTGCTCGCGTAGGAAGTCCTTGTCCGGGGTCCTAGTTGGCTCCCGAATGCAACAGCCTTAGGTTGCGCAGTTCGAGCAGGTGCCAACGAGGTCGAGCCGGTGGTTGTCGGCCAGGAACCCGGCGGCGGTGGCCGCCGCTTGCAGCGCCTTGTCGAGCGAGGATTCGACGGAAGCGTCGAGCGAAAAGTCGGCTACGTCGCCGCAGTCCGAGCAGATGAGGTGGTGATGGTGGCCGGTGAGATGCTCGGCGAGTTCGTAGCGGGCAAAGTCGTCGCTGGTGATGATGCGGCTGACCACACCGGCTTCTTCGAGAATCGTAAGGTTTCGGTAGATCGTTGACTGCGGCAGCGACTGATCGGCCTCGCTGATTTGGTTGATGGTGAGGGGGCCGCCACCCGCTATTAGTGCGGCGACCAACCGGCGGCGACCACCGGTGTAGCGCTGATCGGCCGCAGCGAGAAGTGCAGCGACCTCGTCATCGACATCATTGGTGGTCATGGGGTTCACGTTATCGCCCGCATGGTCTCAGTGGTGATGGTGGGGGTCGTCGAGGATAAGTCCATCGCCCACGCGCACAAACTGTTCGCCGAACGCCTGGCGCAGATGACCTTCGGTGAGTACATGGCTGGGAGGTCCGAGGGCAACGGGAGTGGTGCCGAGGAGGAGTACCTGGTCGCAGCGACGAGCGTCATCGAGGCTATGGGTGGTGACCACCACAGCGCGGCCGGCCGACAACTCCTCATCGATGGTTTCGAGAATGATGGCGCGCGATGGCACGTCGAGTCCGACCACCGGTTCGTCGAGCAGCAGGACGTCAGCGTCCTGGGCAAGCCCCTGAGCCACGAGTACCCGCTGGCGTTGGCCACCCGAAAGGTCGTGCAGTTGGCGGCCGGCGAGATCGTCGATAGCCATGCTGACGAGTGCTTTGTCGACGGCTTCGTGGTCGGCGGCCCGGAACTTCCCGAAGAGACCGAGGGTGGGGTAGCGGGCCATCGAAACCGCATCGCGCACGGTGAGGGGAAGGCTCTTGTCAACCACGGTCGACTGCAGTACCAGTGCCGGGGGAGGGTTGGAGACGGTGGCTTTTCCCCTCGTGGGGCTGATCGTGCCAGCGAGTGCTCCAAGGAGCGTCGACTTGCCCGAGCCGTTGGGGCCGATGATGGCGAGCGAGCCCGCGGCAGGCACTGAAAGGTCGACGCCCGAGAGCGCAATATGGTCGTCGTATCGAACCTCAAGGTTCTCGATGGTGATGGCTGCGGGCACGGTTCCTGCGTAGGTCTGGGAAAACTGTCTGGGAATACTGTCTGGGAATACTGTCTGGGAAAACTGTCTGGGAATAATGAAACTGATTCTCATTCAAGTTGGCATACCTACCGACGAAGTCTAGAGTCGGGAAATGGGAATGATTATCAATATTGACAAAGGTGACAAAGGTGACAGAGGTGACAAAGGTGGCGCCGATGGAGCTCCGCGGTCGCCGCACGGCCGGAGCGGGCGCCGAATGCTGGGTGTTGCACTGGCCGCGGTCTCGCTGGTCGCCGCGAGCTGTGGGAGCGAATCCGACGTTGCATCGGGCGCCGACCTGCCAACCGTGGCAGTAACCACGAACATTCTTGGTGATGTGGTCGAGAATCTGGCGGGCGATCAGGTCAACGTGGTGACGATCATGCCGGTTGGCGCTGATCCTCACGACTTCCAGGCATCGGCGCAACAGGTCGTGCAGATGACCGACGCTGATGTTCTGGTGGTCAATGGTGCTGACTTTGAGGAAGGGATGCTCGATGTCATCGAGTCGGCAGAGGCTGACGGAGTCCCCATCTTTGAGGCCATCAGCGCCGTGTCCACCATCGAGTTCGGCGAGGATGCGCACGGGCACGAGGACGAAGAGCATGGCGACGAGGACCATG
>CAZGVQ010000353.1:0-4495 GCA_964529355.1 uncultured Acidimicrobiales bacterium | reverse complement strand
GGTCGTTCGCTCCCTGCGGTCGCTCTCTCTGCGCTTCGCTATCGGGCTTGGCGCTCGTGTCGTCCTCCGCCTGCTCCGGACGACCCCAACCGCTCCCCGAAATTTTCGCGCTTCACCACAACAGATGTGGCTAAGCGCGATCAGATCTCCGGCACTGCGGTTTTTGCGGCTCGGCCTGCCAGGCGTTTTGTTGAGTCCCTCAGCCACTCGATGAAGACGTAGTAGTAGGGGAAACTCACGACTACCAGGAAGGTGCTGCTGAGCAGGCCGAAGATGATCGTGTAGGCCAGCGGCTCCCAGAACGGGTCGCTGAGGGCCAGGGGTAGCAGGCCGGCCACGGTGGTGAGTGAGGTAGCGACGAGCGGGCGGAAGCGGCGGCGGATGGCGGTTTCGATCGCGGTGACCCGGTCGGCGCCCGCCCGGCGTTCCTGATTGGCGAAGTCGGTAAGCAGGATGGTGTTGTTCACCGCGATGCCGATAAGCCCGATGAGCCCGAGCATCACGAAAAAGCTCACCGGATTGCCGGTCAGCCAGAGTCCTCCGAAGACGCCAAAGAACCCGAACGGGATAGCGAGGAAGACTAGGAGCGGTTGCAGAAGCGAGCGGAACTGCACCACCAGCAGCACGAACATCAACACCAGAGCGGTGATGAAGGCGGTGATGGTGGACCCGAAGGATTCCTCGTTCTCGCTTTCCTGCCCGAAGTCAAAGCCCAGGGTGTCGGCGGGGAGACCCCGATCAGCCAGGGCCGACTCACCAAACTCCTCCCGCACGAATGATTCGGTGACATCGAGCAGGGTGGTGGTGTCCTCGTCCTCGTAACGAGCGAGAACTTCGATGACCCGGCGGCCATTGGTGCGAGCGACGATGTCGGTCTGGTCGACCCGGGTCTCGATGACCTCGAAGGTGTCGCCGTTGCCGCGCTCGAACGCATTGGCCTCAAGTGCGGTCTGGATGTCGCTGGCCAACGCGATGGTTGCGTCGAGGTCTTCGCCAAAGAGCTGCACGCTGAAAGGAAACTCAGACTCGGGCGGCCCGTTCGACAGGATGCCTGCAGCAACCCGGACTCCCTCGACCTGGTCGACGATTGGTTCGAGTACATCGACCAGCTCTGGCGAGGTGGGTTCGCGTGAACTCAGATCGACCAGCGTGAGCTGCCCGCCCGCGCTGCGCTGATTGCCGAAGTACACGTAGTTGCGTTCGAGCAGGTTGCCAAGCTCGGTCTCGATGAGCTGGTTCACCTCGGTGACCTTGGCGGCGGCCTCTTCGATGGATGTGCCCGGGTCGAATTCGTAGTCGATGCCGATCTCGTTGGTGTCGGATTGCGCCGGGAAGATATCGAAACCCACCTGCCCGGCGATCTGAATCCCGGCAAACGTGAAGGCCAGGCTCAAACCAAACATGAAGAAGGCGATGATGCGACCGCGCAGCGGACTGTCGCGCAGTTGTCCGGGAAGCGCCGCGACACCCCGGGCCATACGACGCTCGATGCCGCTGAGCAGTCCCGGCTTGGGGTCGGCGCTGAGAATCACCAGCCGCGTGGCCGTGGGGATGAACACCAACGAAAGAACCAGCGAGAGCAGCAGGCCGATGATGACGGTGGTGGGAAGTTGACGGATGAAGCTGCCGAGCACACCCGAGACAAACAACATGGGCGCAAACACCAGCACGGTGGTGAGCGTGCCCGAAATGCTTGCGGCGCCCACGCGTTGAATCGCTCGCCGGATGACGTCGAGCGGTGAGTCGCCTTCGTCTCGGAAGGCAACGATCGCTTCGACGATGACGATGGCGTCGTCGACGAACAGGCCAAGGCTCAGGATGAGTCCGAAGAGCGAGATGGTGTTGAGAGAGATCCCAACCAGCCACAGGACGATCATGGCCACCGCCATGACGGTGAAGATGAACAGTGCGGTGATGAATGACGAGCGCCAGCTGATGAGCAGCAGGCTTACGACCGCGACGGCCAGGATGCCGGTGAGCACGTTGCCCTGCAGCGACGAGATCTGCTCGCGGATCTGGTCGGCCTGATTGAACGAGACGACCGCTGTGTAGCCCTCGGGAACCGCCGCCTGCTCGAGGGCTTCGGTCGCCGCCGCGTCGATGCCGATCGCGTCGACGCCGTCGGCGGCCGCCACACCGATGGAGACGGCGGGAAGGAGTGAGCCCGAGCCCAGCGAAAGCTCGTTGAAGTTGACCTGGCGGGTGACGGATTCTCCGGTACTCGGGTCGGTGCCGTTGGCCAGCAGGTCGAGTATCTCCGCCCGTTCGATGTCGGGGTGGGCGGCGAGTCGTTCGACGACCGGTGTCGCGATGGATTCGAGTTGTTCGGGAGTGGCACCGGGTGGTCCCTGCACCGCCGCGAGAAGTTCGAACTCATTGAAGATGAGGCCGGCGTCGACCTCGAGCACCGACCAATCGGCTTCTGGCGGAAGACCGATGTTTTCGAATCGCTCAAGGAGCAGGGCCGCACCGTCGGCCGACGTAAGCGACGAATCGAGATCGGCGCGGAAGGTGAAGCGGTTCTCGGAGGCGAACGTTCTGACTTCGGTGACCTCGTCGAGGCCTTCGACGGCCGCGGTCATTGGTTGCAGTACGTCGAAGTCGACGAGGTCCTCGTCGTCGACCAGGTAGCTGCCCTGCGCTAGGGCGATAGGCACATCCACCGACGGGAACCCGTTGCGCGGAAGAACCAGGCCGAAGATGAGCGCGCCGACAACCACGAGCCCGAGCCAGCCGGCCATGGTGGTCTTGGGTCGCCTGGCAAAGAGCAGAACGAAGTTGCTCAGCATGGGTCCAGCATGCACCGGCGTGGCCGTATTTCACCGGCAGAGTTGGTGATTCCTACGTGTGTTCTTCGACACCCTCGGAGAATGGACGGCGAGTGATCAGTCGGCAATCTCGACCCGCATACCCAGCGCGTCGGCCAGCAGATCCCTGCGTTGTCGAGCGGTGTACACCTCAAGGGAGATGTCGGCCCCCTTTCGGGGCGTCGGCGTCATGACAACGGTAGGAGCGCCCCGTCGGGTGATCCTGCACCGCACGTCCTCCACCACGCCCGCCCGGGTGCGGTCGAGCGCGATGCCGATGCGGAGCATCCCAGCCAGCAACGACACGGACTTGCGCTCCTTGGGTCGAAGAGCCATGTACTCGGAGTGCTTGGGTTTGGGCAGGCTCTTGCGGTGATACCGGGCCACCTGCGCGATCAGTTCGAGCTCGCGCTCGGTGAAGCCCACCAGTTGATCGCTGTTGCGAATGACGTAGTAGGAGTGCTTGTGATGGGCGGCATGGCTCACGAACAGCCCCACGTTGTGCAGCATTCCGGCAGCTTCGAGAAGGTCGCGCTCGGCCAGGCCCAGGCCATGAAGCTTCTTGGTGGAATCGAAAATCTCGAGTGATAGGTCCGTGGCGTGAAGCACGTGATCGAGATCCTCGTCGAATGCGTTGGCGAGGCGCAGCACCCGTTCTCGGCGCAGGTCCGAGAGATGGTGAAACGCGTCGTCGTCGCCGCGTCGAACCTGGTCGAGCAGCACACCTTCGCGCAGGGCGTAGGACGACACCGTCATCTCTTTGATGCCCAGCGTCTCGAAGAGTCCTTCGAGCAGCAGTGCACCGCCGACGATGACATCGGCCCGGCCTTCGTCGAGTCCGCCAATGCTCATACGCTGCTTCGCCGTGGTGGCCTTGGTGAGTTCGGCGATGGTCTGGTCGAGATCTTTCCGACTGAAGGTGACGTTGTTGACCCACCGGTTGGGCTCGCGGCCCTTGCGATGTTCGATGATCTTGGCAATGGCGCCGATGGTGCCCGAGCTACCCACCGCCACCTCGAACCCGATCTTCGACAAATCTCGTGCGACCGGAGCCAGGAAGCTGCGGATGAAGGCCCGAGCATCGGCCAGCGATCCCTTGCGGATCCGTCCGCCGGCGAAGAACCGCTCGGTCAGGCGGATGTGGCCCAGCTTCTGCGACCGCGCATCGATGACCTTGCCTCGTTTGCCGATGATCGACTCGGTGCTGCCGCCGCCGATGTCGATGACGAGAACCTGTTTCTTGAACACGGGTACGGCTTGGAGGACGCCGAGGTGGATGAGTCGGGCCTCCTCGACGCCGGAGATCACCTGCACTTCAACCTTGGCTTCCTTGCGGGCCCGTGTGACGAAATCATCCTTGTTGGCGGCTTCTCGGGTAGCGCTGGTTGCCACGGCGGTGATGTCGGCGTCGTAGGTGTCGGCGATCTTCTTGAATCGCTTCAGACAGTCGATACCGCGATCGATTGCTGCGGGATCCAGTTCGGTCATGTCGCCTGAGCCCGAGCCAAGGCGTACCGGCTCCTTTTCGCGGGCGAGAATTTCGAGGCGGCCCTCGGCGTTCACCTCGGCGACAACCATGTGAAACGAGTTGGTTCCGAGGTCGATCGCGGCGTGAACCTCGGTCGGGGATTCAGTGGAAGCCAAGGAACGAAACGCTAGCTGACGCTCTCTCGCGGCTCTTCACTAGG
>CAZGVQ010000352.1:0-4551 GCA_964529355.1 uncultured Acidimicrobiales bacterium | reverse complement strand
GCCAACTCGAACCCACCGACTGCCGAGCCCTGCGCGAGGCGCCACGGGTTCTGGCTCGCATCAGCGTTCGCGACTGGCTCCGCTCCGAGACGGGGTCGGCGCACCCGGTCGACAACGCTTCGGTGCAGCGGGTACTCGATGTCATCGACGGATCCATCAAGGGCACCGAGGTCGTTGGCGGATGGAAGGTCGACCGTTCTTCATCCCGACTGCGACTGTCTCCCCCGCTGGCGGACTAAGGTCACCTTCCGTGCCCCAGGCCCCCCAGGAACTGACCAAATCCCCCGACGTCGGCGACATCATTGTCAGCGAAGACGACATCGCTCGTCGGGTCCTCGAGCTCGGGGCGCAGATCACCGCCGACTACGAGGACAAGCCGTTGCTTCTCATCGGCGTGCTCAAAGGCGCCTTCATGTTTATGGCCGACCTCACCCGAGCCATCGACCTTCCACTCGAAGTCGACTTCATGGCCGTGAGCTCCTACGGCAACAGCACCAAGTCCAGCGGCATCGTGCGAATCGTCAAAGATCTCGATCTTGAGCTCGACGGCCGCGACGTGCTGGTGGTCGAGGACATCATCGATAGTGGCCTCACGCTCAACTACCTCCGAAAGAACCTGCTCAGCCGCAATCCGTCGTCGCTTGAGGTGTGCGCCATGTTTGTCCGCGAGGGTCGCCAGGCGCCCGAAACCGATCTCAAATACATCGGGTTCGAAATCCCGCCACAGTTCGTGGTGGGCTACGGGCTCGATGCCGGCGAACGGTACCGCAACGTACGCGAGATCCGGTCGTTCGAAGGCACCCTGTAGACAGCCTGACCCATCAGGAGCTCGAAGAAACCAGGCCCCTGAGCGAAGCCCAAAGGCTTGAGTTCCCGGTAACCTGTGGTTCCGCTTGAAAGCGCCGATAGGACCTCAATTGTTGACCGACCAAACGGACCTTCCACCATGGGTATGAAGAAGCTGTCTCGCAGTGTCATTTTCTGGGTTGTCCTCGCGCTCCTGCTGGTGCTGCTGCTTCAGTCGATTTTCTCCAACGGCGAAGATCGCGACGATCTCAGCCTTTCGGAATTCCGCCGGGCGCTCGCCGCCGGCGAAGTCAGTGACCTCGAAATCAAGGACCGCGACAGCGCGGTCCTTGGTGAGCTCGACGACGGCACCCTCTTCAAGGCCGAGTACGTGCGCGAGTTCGGCGATGAGCTGGTGCAGGAAATCGAAGCAGCCAACCCTCCGGTCGAATACACCGTCGATCGTCAGGAGCAGTCGATCTGGACGAGCCTGCTCTTCAGCCTCCTGCCCATCCTGCTCTTGGTCGGTATCTTCCTCTTCTTCATCAACTCGATGCAGGGCGGCGGAAGCCGGGTCATGCAGTTCGGCAAGGCCAAAACGCGCCAGATGAGCAAAGACCAGCCAAAGGTCACCTTCGCCGACGTGGCCGGCTGCGACGAAGCGGTCGAAGAGCTTCAGGAAATCAAAGACTTCCTCAAAGACCCCACGCCGTTCCAGAGCCTCGGCGCCAAGATCCCCAAGGGTGTGCTGCTCTTTGGCCCCCCAGGAACCGGCAAGACCCTCCTCGCCCGAGCGGTCGCAGGCGAAGCCGGCGTGCCCTTCTTCTCGATCTCGGGTTCGGACTTTGTCGAAATGTTCGTAGGCGTGGGCGCCAGCCGCGTGCGCGACCTCTTCAACCAGGCCAAAGAAGCGGCACCGGCCATCATCTTCGTCGACGAAATCGACGCCGTGGGTCGCCATCGAGGCGCCGGTCTTGGCGGAGGCCACGACGAGCGCGAGCAAACCCTCAACCAGCTGCTGGTCGAGATGGACGGCTTCGATGTCACCACCGGCGTCATCCTCATCGCCGCGACCAACCGTCCCGACATTCTCGACCCCGCACTGCTTCGGCCCGGCCGCTTCGATCGTCAGATCACCGTCGACCGGCCCGACCTCGAAGGTCGTCGCGCAATCGCCGAAGTGCACATGAAAGGCAAGCCTGTTGGTCCCGACGTGTCGGCCGACATCATCGGCCGTCGTACTCCGGGTTTCACCGGAGCCGATATCGCCAACCTGCTCAACGAAGGTGCGCTGCTCGCCGCCCGACATGGCGAGAAACTCATTGGTGCCAAAGAGATAGAGGACGCCATCGATCGGGTGATCGCCGGACCCGAGCGCCGCACCCGCATCATGTCCGACAAAGAGAAGCGGGTCATCGCGTACCACGAGGGTGGTCACGCACTGGTCGGCCACGTGCTTCCCAACTGCGACCCCATTCACAAGGTGTCCATCATCGCCCGCGGTCGGGCGCTCGGCTGGACCCTTGCGCTCCCCACCGAGGACAAATATCTCAAATCGCGCTCTGAGCTTCGTGACGAGCTCGCCATGTTGCTCGGCGGTCGAACCGCCGAAGAGATGATCTTCGATGACCCAACGACCGGAGCGGCAAACGACATCGAGCGGGCCACCCAGATCGCACGCGCCATGGTCACCGAGTACGGCATGAGCGACAAGCTCGGGCCCCAACAGCTCGGTCACAAGGAAGGCGAGGTCTTCCTGGGTAAAGAGGTTGGCCATGAAGCCAACTACAGCGATGAAGTCGCCGCCGTCATCGACAAGGAAGTACAAGAGATCATCGACTCGGCCCACCGTGAGGCCCGGGACATTCTCACCCTTCACCGGGTGACCCTCGATCGGCTCAGCGATGCGCTGGTCGAGCACGAGACACTCGACGACAAGGCACTTGCCGCCATCTGGGGCGAGATCGAAGATGTCGGGGGCATGTTGGCCAGCCGAAGCGCGGCCAGCGAGCTTCAGCGGGGCAGTTTGCCCGCGGCATTCGACGACTAGTAAACGATTCTTCTATGTCCACCGATTCCGACAAACTCAAGGCGACCCACGCGGTCGAGGTCGATCAGCCCCGCATCGCAGCGGCGGTTCGCGAAATTCTGGCGGCCATCGGCGAAGATCCGGACCGCGATGGCTTGCTCGACACGCCCAGCCGGGTAGCGAAGATGTACGCCGAGACCTGCTCGGGTCTGCATATCGACCCGTCCCAGCACCTCCTCAAAACGTTCGACGTCGACCACGACGAGATGGTCATGGTCAAGGACATTCCGGTCTACTCCATGTGCGAGCATCACCTGTTGCCGTTCGCCGGGAGAGCCCACGTGGCTTACATCCCAAAGAAGGGCGGCCGAATTACCGGCCTGTCCAAAATCGCCCGGGTGGTCGACGGGTACGCCAAGCGGCCCCAGGTGCAGGAGCGTCTGACCCGCCAGGTCGCCGACGCCATGACCGAAGCTCTTGACCCGCAAGGGGTTTTGGTAGTGATCGAAGCCGAACACATGTGCATGTCGATGCGCGGAGTTCGCAAGCCGGGTTCCACCACGGTCACGTCGGCGGTCGATGGCGTATTCCGGGACAACCAGTCCACTCGCCTCGAGGCGATGCAGTATCTCGAACGATGACCCACGCGTCATCGGGGCTGTTGTCGTCAGCCGGTCAGACCCGCGTGATGGGGATCGTCAACGTCACTCCCGATTCGTTCTCTGACGGCGGTCGGTTCCTCGACCACACAAAGGCCATCGAGCATGGCCGGCAGCTGCTGGCCGACGGCGCCGACCTGCTCGATATCGGCGGCGAGTCGAGCCGACCTGGAGCATCGAAGGTCCCCGAGCAGGAAGAACTTGACCGGGTGTTACCGGTTATCGAGGCACTTGCAGACGACGCGGTGATCTCGATCGACACGATGAAATCGGCCGTTGCCACCGCCGCCCTCGATGCCGGAGCTTCCATCCTCAATGACGTGTCGGCATCGCTGATGCAGGTGGCCGCGGCGTCCAAGACGCCGCTGATCACCATGCACATGCGCGGCACCCCGGCCACAATGCAGGACAACCCTCGGTACGACGACGTCGTCACCGAGGTCTACGACGCGTTGGCTGCTTCGGTCGAGGCTGCCAAAGCAGCCGGTGTCCCTGAGATCATGGTCGACCCCGGCGTGGGGTTCGGTAAGACCGCGCAGCACAACATGGAGTTGCTGGCGTCCATCGATCGCTTTGCCGAACTCGGGCCGGTACTGCTGGCGGTGAGCCGAAAGAAGTTCGTGGGCGATATTCACGGCCGGAGCGATCAGACCAAAGGCCCCGCCGACGTCACCGATCGCCTGGAGGGCTCGATATCCCTGGCCGTTGCGGGCGCGATGCACGGGGTCGACATCGTTCGGGTCCACGACGTGCGGGAAACGGTGCAGGCAATGCGCGTGGTGGGCGCAAACTCTCGTCCCACCATCGCGCTCACATAGACGCTCTAGCCCTGAGTTTCTTCCTTGGCCAGAGCAATGGCCTTGGCGGCGGTCTTCTTCTTGTCGCTCCCGAGTTGCACCATGGCCCGAACGATGGCCGACATCGGGGTCCGTGCCTCATAGGCGGCGCCGCGGAGCCATTCGTACTGGTCGTCGGTGAGGTCGAGGGTGACGCGACGGGGGTATTTCTTTCCCGCTGCGTCAGCCGCCGCTGATTTTTCGGTGGCTGAGTCCTTCTTTGCGTCTTTCGCCATGGATC
>CAZGVQ010000351.1:0-4553 GCA_964529355.1 uncultured Acidimicrobiales bacterium | reverse complement strand
CATCAAATGGCATCGACGCGACGCTGCGGTTTCCCGAACTCGCCGACCTCCCGGACGCGGTTGGCAACCGCGCCGCGATCCTCGACGGAGAAGTGGTGGCCTTTGCCGACGGACTTCCGAGCTTTTCCGCCCTTCAGAAGCGCATGCACTTGACCAACAAATCCGAAGTCGAGTCGCGCATGGCCGAAGTTCCTGTGAGCTTCGTGATCTTTGACCTTCTGTATTTTGATGGCACCTACGCCACCTCGGTGCCCTATGAGCAGCGGCGTCAGCTGCTTGAGAATCTGGTGGAACCGGGACCCACATGGCGGCTCACCGATGTGCACGAGGATGGCGAAGCGTTGCTCGACGTGGTGCGAGCCAACAACCTCGAGGGCCTCGTGGCCAAGCGCCTCGATGCCACATATCAACCGGGGCGTCGATCGCCGCTGTGGCGCAAAGTGAAGGTGCGACGGCATCAGGAGTTTGTGGTGGGTGGCTGGTCGCGAAGAAAGACGGCCGAGAAGTCGCGCTCCGAGATGATTGGCTCACTTTTTGTGGGCTACTACGACGGCGATGACTTCCGATACGCCGGGAGGGTGGGATCGGGCCTCAGCGACAAGGAGATTTCTCGGCTTCTCGGCATCTTCGAACCACTGGTCCGTGCCGATTGTCCCTTTGCTGAGGTCCCCTCCGAGCCTGAGGCGCGCACCGCGACCTGGCTGGAACCCCAGGTCGTGGCCGAAGTGGCGTTTGCTGATTGGAGCGGCGACGGCAAGCTTCGTCAGCCCAGCTACCTCGGCCAACGAATCGACACCGAACCGACAACAATCACGCGTGAACCCCAGTAATCTGACCCTGTGACCTCCGCCAACGCCGACGACAACTCGCCCAGCGTGGCGGATGCCGATGGCGAGGCAGCACCACCGGAGACCATCATGTTGTCGGTGCCGGCAATGGGCCCGTTCGGTCGGATTGCCCGAATGAGTGGCGCCTCTCTTGCGCTACGAAGAGGACTGTCGCTCACCGCGGTCGAGGATCTCCGGCTGGCAATCGACGAGGCCAACATTCTCCTGCTGGGCCATCGCGACCACGAAGGCTCGGTGGACATCACATTCGAGCTTGAGCCCAATGCCATCAGCATCGAGTTCGTGCCCAGCTTCGACGATGGGCCTCCGGACCTCTCGGCCGACGCGCTCGAACGGTTCTCCGAGCTTGCCGGACCGCTGCTGACAACCTTTTCGATCGACAGCAACACCGGGGTCCTGCGGTTGTACAAGAGCGCCAGCTAGGTCGTCGCTTTTCAGCGGCCTCCGCCCACGTCGAGGAGTGCGCCGGTGACATAGGACGACTCATCGGAGAGCAGCCACTGGATCGTCGCCGCAACCTCATCGGCACTACCGGGTCGACCCATCGGGATGTTGCCGCCCAGGGCAAAGGCCCGATCGGGGAAGCCGGCGTCGGCGTGAATCTCGGTGTCGATGAGTCCGGGCCGAACCGCGTTGACACGAACTCCTTCGGCCGCGACTTCGGTGGCAAGGCCGATGGTGGCGGTGTCGACCGCTCCCTTGGAAGCGGCGTAGTCGATGAAGTCGTTGGGGCTGCCGAACGAGGCCGCCCGCGACGAGACGTTCACGATCGCCCCGCCGGGTCCGCCACCGGCGGTCGACATTCTTCGCACGGCTTCGCGACAGCACAACAGAAGGCCGGTGACGTTGACCGCCATGGTGCGGGCGATGCGATCGGCGTCAAAGTCGACGAGTTTGCCAATGGGATAGATCAGTCCGGCGTTGTTCACCACCGAGGTCACCGAGCCCAGAGCATCGGCGACTTCGAACATGGCGATGATGTCGGGTTCGTCGGCTACGTCGGCCTGCACAAGGTGCACCGTGCCGGCGGCGTCGGCCAGGCTTTGGGCCAACTCGTTCGCGGCGCCCTCGTTGCGGACATAGGACGCGACCACGGTTTGTCCGTTGGTCACCAGACGCTTCACTACCGCAGCGCCGATGCCGCGGGTGCCACCGGTGACGACCGCGATGCCGTCGCGAAGATCAGCGGATCCTTCGGACATGCTCAGACCCCGGTACTGCCGAAGCCGCCCGCGCCGCGTTCGGATGTCGGCAGCTCGTCGACATCGACAAAACGCGCGGTCTCGACGCGTTGGATCACCAGTTGGGCGATTCGTTCGCCGCGCGTGACCTCGAAGGGTGTTTCGGGGTCGAGGTTGATCAGAATGACCTTGAGTTCACCCCGGTAGCCCGAGTCGATGAGTCCGGGCGAGTTGAGCACGGTAACCCCATGTTTCGCTGCCAGGCCGCTGCGGGGCTGCACCAGCGCTGCGTATCCCTCGGGCAACGCGATCGAGACGCCGGTTCCCACCAGGGCCCGGCCCCCACCGGCAGCCAGTGTGGCGTTCTCGCTGGCAATGAGGTCGGCGCCGGCATCGCCGGGCTTGGCGTACACCGGCGCGGGCAGATCGGCTTCGGTTCGGATCATCGGAATTTCAAGCACGTCTGCATCGTAGCCACTCGGGTCCGGGGACTTCGGGGGCTAAGGTCGTCGAATGCTCGCTTGGATGGATCTTGAGATGACGGGTCTCGACCCCGCAAAGAATGTGATCGTCGAGATCGCCACACTCATCACCGATGATGACCTCGAGCTGGTCGCCGAAGGACCCGATCTGGTGGTCTACCAGCCCCCCGAAGTGCTCGATGCGATGGACGATGTCGTACGAGAGATGCATGCGCGCAGCGGCCTGACTCCCCAGATCGAGGCTTCGAAGCTCACCCTTGAAGAAGCAGGGCAACAGACGTTGGCATTTCTGAAGGAGCACATTCCCGAGGAACGCACCGTTCCCCTGTGCGGAAACTCCATAGGCACCGATCGAAGGTTCCTCGCGGTGCATCTCCCCGAGATCGAGGAGTATCTGCACTACCGGTCGATCGACGTCTCGACCATCAAGGAACTGGCGCGGCGCTGGAACCCAAAGGGACTCAATGGCGCACCGCGCAAGTCGGGTGGTCACCGGGCCATGGACGACATCCGCGAGTCGCTCGAGGAGCTTCGGTACTACCGCTCGGCGCTGTTCGTCGATCCCGACGCGGCGTCCTAGCCAGCTAACTCGGGAATCGAAGCAGAGCGGTGGTGAAAGTGGTCTCACCGGTTTCGTCGGTGATCCACGCCCGTACCTGCGAGCTGTTGGGCTCATCATCGGCCTGACTGCGATGCCACCACAGCGTCGCGTCGGTATCGGGTGGCGTCGGATTCCGGTACTCGACTTCGGCGACCATGGGCGACCTGCTGAGCCGATGGTGGTGAATCAGCTGCTCGATGGGCCGCCACGACGACGCATTATTGACGTGGCCAAGGAGATCGAGGTCGGCCCACCGATAGGGCCAGGCCATCGAGTCGGCATCAGCGGGAATCACTAGGTCATGCACCAGCTTGGCGCTCGACTTCTTCCCCTGAGCGGAAGCGGCGTACGCCTCGTGAAACCGATCGGTGAGCTTTCTGGGTCGACCAGAGTCCGGATCGACGTGCACCCAGACGGCCGACATTGAGATATTGGCGCCGTCCTCGCCGCTGAACATCGACTGACGTCCGGCCCACCGTCCGCCAACCCCGTTGCAGAAGGTGGTGCAGGTGAGCCGCTCCTGAAACTGCGGCGCTTTCAACACGACGACCATGGTTTTGCGCACCACAAAATGCAGCGATGTTTCGAGCGCGACGTCGATGGCGTCATCGTTTGCAAGGTCCTGGGCGTAGCGGGCGATGGCATCGAAGCGGAGCTCGTCGTCGGGGTCAACGTCGCCCAGTCGGACGGTGCGTTGGGTGACGAATCGTCGTCCCGGACCATCGATTTCAAGAAATTCTTCAGGAAGTTTGCGCGTCATCGCGCCTGCAATCTAGGGGTTCGCGGCCGAAGATAGCCGAATTCGGCGGATATTCGGGTTTATTCGATTGACGCCCCGCAGTGCCGATGATCAACTTGCAGGTGAAGCAACTTCTTCTTCACAGACGCCCGTTCTTTCAGGGGATCAAGGATTTCAGTCATGGCAAACAAGATGCGCAGCGAGATGGGAGCACCGGTGTATCCGGCCGCTGATCTCACCTGCCTGCGCGGGTTTGCCTCACGTTCGGCTGCGACCACCCATTGGGCGCCAACCACCATTTTCGCCGATGCGAATGTGGTTGCCGAGTTTGGCACCAAGCGCCAACGGCTGAAGGAATGCTTCGACTGAGTACCTACTCACAATCGAAGAATCCGGAGGCCGTCGAGAAATCGACGGCCTTTCTGCTTTTTCGGCCCAACTTCGCTCCCCAGCAATCCCCGAGGGCCCCCACCCACTGAGACCCATCCACCAACACCCATCCATCTAGAGACATCCAACCAGCGTCGAGGTTTCGTTCCCACCCGGGAAGTCCCCCACGAACACCAAAGCCACCAGACCGTCATTTGACGGAGAAGGAGAGAGGGACCCATGCGAGCCCCTCTGGACATCATCAACAGCTTGGACAACATCAGCGCCACGGGCGACAGCATTGCCGACAGTGTTGGCGACAGTGTTGTCGAC
>CAZGVQ010000350.1:0-4559 GCA_964529355.1 uncultured Acidimicrobiales bacterium | reverse complement strand
ACCTCGAAACGCAGACCGACTTCCGCAATGAAGTAAGCGAAGGCCGCTTCACCCTCGCGGTGGACCTGCCGGGCCGCCAGGTCGAGCACAACGCTGACCGCATCGACGAAAACGGCGTGATGATCTTTGAAATCAACCCGCTGGTCGATGCCAGCGGCCAGATGTTCGTGCAAACCGAGCCCGGACCAAAGATCGTCGGCGTAGCGGAAAGCAGCTCCTTCCCTTGGAACCTTGCGATATTCGCGCTTCTCGCGATCGCCGCCATCGCGGCTGCGGTGATGATTCTTCGCCGATCGAAGAAGCGTCGTCAGTACGAAGGAGATGACGACGGAAGCATCATCTCTTCCAGCGAACGACTTGGCCTCGGCTCTAGCGATCACGAAGAGCCGGTGACCGCACCCGAAGAGCTGGTCGACCCGGCTGGAGAAGCCGCAATCCCCGGCGCTGTCGACGCTGCGATGCCAGCCGTCCAGGAACCAACAGCCTCCGCTCTGTTCTCCGAGAGCGTCGACGATCAGTCGTGGCCGGCATCGCCCGAGGCGGCACCGGCCAGTCCGGTCTTCGCCGAAGCCCAAGCCGAGGTTGGTCGAGAACCCACCTTCGAGTCTCAACCACAAAGTTGGGTGGCCGCCACCCAGGCGATCGAAGGCACGCCCGAACCCATTGAGGCCATGGCAGATTGGCCCGGCACCAGTCCCGCTGACCCGACCCCTGCACCGGCTTTCGGAAGCACCGAAGATGCTGGACTTCCCGGTTCTCTCGGAGATGTCGGCGACGGGTGGCCGAGCGGGCCGCTTGTGGCTTCGTCTGCTGGCGCACCCGCCGCTGCGGCCGTCATCATCGATCACAGCACCGATGAAATCTCGTCGATTCCCCAGGCATCTCAGGCCGAGGCGGATCCGGCGTTTGGCGGCCAGCTCGAGCAGTCCTCGCTGGCTGCTCCAACCGCCGCATGGCCGGAAGTGTCGATGCCTGCTGAACAACCCGTTGCGACGACGCTGGATTCTGTTGAGGCAGCTCCTGTTGAAGCAGCTCCTGTTGAAGACCCGGTTGTTCCGATCCAGGAAGATCCGGTTGCGCCCAGCCAGGAAGCCACGATCGCCCCGACCCAGGAAGACATGGTCTGGGACGAACAGCGAAACACCTACGTGGTCTATGACCACCGCCGGGCGAGCTGGATGGCTTTCGACAACGACACGCAAGCCTGGGTAGCGCTTTCCTAACGGGCCAAGCGCCCTCTTCTTCGTAGTCTTCACAGACCGACTTTCGGCTCGGCGAGCGCGTAGCTGTTGACGCCCGACGTCGCCCTGGAGGGGCCTCTAGGCGATGCCTATTGGGCCATTCGACTCCTTAGACGTCATTTCCTGTTATTTCATATTTTCGTGTTGTACTCTGGCCCACATGACGGGGACCGAACACACCAATCACGCCGGCGGAGTACTTTCAGCCAGCCGCATACCAGGATTTAGCGGCCGACTCACCCGGGACGAAGTCTCGAACAAGTGGGTGCTTTTCACCATTCTGACGGCGTTGAACATGATGGACCTTGTCCTCACCGAGACCGGCCTCGCCATGGGAGTGCTGGTCGAGCACAATCCGCTCATGAAGACGATCGTCGAGCACTGGTGGCTGGCCTTCATCGTAAAGATCGGCGCACTCGGACTCGTTGGATTTCTCTTCTATCTCATCCGCGAACGGTCGCGCATCGTTGAAGGTGCCCTGCTGGTCTGTATCGCCTGGTACACGTGGGTCGTCGCTTGGAACTACTCGCTGATCGTGACCGCCTTGTAGCGGAGCACGCGGCCCTGCGCCCGATGGGCGCACGTTCTCTGGCCCGCCTTGATCGCTGTGGGGGCGATCGGGGTGGGCCAGAACCATTTTTGCTACTCCATCCGAGATGGCGACGGCTAGCTTGGGGCCATGAGCAGCGCCGGAGGATCGTGGGACGCAACCTTGGGCGAGTTTTCCGCCCGCCGCGAAGCAGCCCGGGCAATGGGCGGCGAGGAGAAGCTGGCCAAGCATCAACAGCGGGGCAAGCTCGATGCTCGCCAGCGCATCGCGACCCTGCTCGATCCGGGATCCTTTGCCGAGATCGGCACCCTGGTCGGGTCGGTACCGGCTGACGGAATCGTGTGCGGACACGGAATGATCGACGGTCGGCCAGTGCTGGTTGGTGCCGAAGACTTCACCGTGCTCGGTGGGTCGATAGGTCCGGGAAGTTCATCGAAACGCTACCGGATAGCGGAGATGGCCGGCCGCGAACGGGCACCACTGATCATGTTGCTCGAGGGAGCGGGGCACCGTCCGCCGATGCAGGGCGAAAGCCACGGCCGCGCACCCATCGATCTCCAGGAACAGTCTCGATTGTCGGGCAATGTGCCCATGGTGGTGGGTGTGCTCGGCGCATCTGCCGGGCATGGTGCGCTCATCGCCGCGCTGTCGGACTTCACGATCATGAGCGCCCAGGGGGCCATCTTTGCTGCCGGTCCGCCGGTGGTGAAGGCCTCGCTTGGTGAAGACGTGACCAAGGAGGATCTGGGCGGGCCGTCGGTCGCTGTGCCGAGCGGCTTGGTGCGTAACGTCGCCGCGGACGACGAGGGAGTCCTTGCCGATATCCGGACCTACCTCTCGTTCTTCCCGTCGAGCGCGTGGAGCTATCCGCCACCGGCAGCTGCGCAGTCCGACACCGGTCACCGGTCGCTCGACGACCTGGTCGACATCATCCCGAGGTCCTCGACCCAGGTGTATGACATCCGCGAGGTCATCAGCCGAGTCGTCGATGACGGCACGTTTTTTCAGGTCGGCCCCGATTTCGGGCCTGCGATGGTCTGTGCCTTGGCCCACCTTGGCGGCGAGCCGGTCGCAGTGGTTGCGAACCAGCCGATGCAGCTTGCCGGTTCCATCGACGTCGACGCCGCAGACAAGGCCGCACACTTCATCCAGGTCGCCGACGCGTTTCATCTGCCACTGGTCTTTCTGAGCGACAATCCCGGCGTGCTCGCCGGCTCGGAGTCGGAGCGTCGCGGAATTCTTCGTAGCGGCGCCCGCATGTTCGCGGCCCAGAATCTGGCACGGGTGCCCAAGCTCCAGGTGACGCTACGGAAGGCCTACGGGTTCGGTTCGATGGTCATGGCGATGACCGGCTTCAGCGGCCAGACGATCTCCGTCGGCATGCCCGGGGTGACCCTCGGAGCAATGGGGGCCGCCGGGTCCAGCGCGGCGGTTGGAGCCAACGAAGATGAGGCGGCAGCGATCGCCGAGGCCGAGCAGCAGGCAGCCTACCGATCAGCAGGCCACTTGAGTTTCGACGAGCTGATTGCACCCACCGAGATCCGCAACGAACTCCTCACCTGGCTCCAACTGGGACTCTCCCGCCGCCAAGCCCCAGCCCAACCAAGACCGGGCCCAACGATTCACAGATAATGGGAAGTTAACCAAAGGTGCCTGGCACCTTTGGTTAACTCTCATCGTTGGGGGAGCCAGTAAAACTGCGTAATGAGCCTGGCTTGTTATGCAGTTTTGGTGAGGGAGGTTGGGGTTGTCCGGAGTGGGCGGAGGACGACTTGAGCGCGGTGGCCGATAGCGAAGCGCAGAGCGAAGGAGCGCAGCGACGAGAGCGACCAGAGTTACAACCGCTCCGCTACGTAGTCGAGGCAGGCGGTTAGGGCTTTGATGTCTTCGGGGTCGATTGCCGGGAACATGGCGATTCTGAGTTGGTTGCGGCCGAGTTTTCGGTAGCCGTTGGTATCGACGATGTCGTTGGCCCGGAGTACGGCGTTGACCGTGTCGACATCGAGAGCATCGTCGAGATCGATGGTGGCCACGGTAGGGCTGCGATGGTCGGGGTTCTCGACATAGGGAGTCGCGAAGTCTCGTGACTCGGCCCAGCCGTACATGGTCGCGGCTGAGCGGTCGCAGCGCCCGGCAGCGAACTCGAGGCCGCCGTTGTGGTTGATCCATTCGCAGAGTTCGGTTGCCAACAGGAGCGTGGCCAGCGCGGGTGTGTTGTTGGTCTGGTCCTTGCGACTGTTGTCGAGTGCGGTTTTGAGGTTGAGCGAGGGCGGGATCCACCGGTCGGAGGCTGCGATGCGTTCGACCCGTTCGACAGCCGATGGCGACATTGCGGCTGCCCAAAGCCCACCATCGGACCCGAGGACCTTCTGCGGAGCGAAGTAGTAGCAGTCGGTCTGGCTGGCATCGAAACGGATTCCGCCAGCCCCCGACGTGGCATCGACCAGCACCAGCGCGCCTTCGTCAGCGCCCTCGGGCCGATCGAGCGGCATGACCACACCGGTGGTGGTTTCGTTGTGGGTGAGCGCGTAGGCATCGATGCCAGCTGCTGGTTCGGCCTGGGTGAGCGAGCCGGGTTCTGCTGAAAGTACCTGTGGTTCTTCCAGGTGGGGTGCGCCGGCGACCGCTTTGGCGAACTTGCCCGAGAACTCGCCGAAGGCAAGGTGCTGGGACTTCTTCTCGATGAGCCCGAAGGTGGCGGCGTCCCAGAAGATCGTGGTGCCGCCGTTTCCAAGCACCACCTCGTAGCCGTCGGGAAGGGCAAACAG
>CAZGVQ010000349.1:0-4577 GCA_964529355.1 uncultured Acidimicrobiales bacterium | reverse complement strand
CTCGTCAACCGCACACGAGACCTCGTTGGCGACGGCCGAGCAGTCTGTCGAGTCCACCTCGACAGCGACGAATCCGTCGGCGACCACATCGGTGATCGTCACGTTGGTGGCGGTTGAGGGTCCGTTGTTGGAGGCGGTGATCTCCCACACAATCGGCTCGCCGACCACGATCGGTTCGCCGCTCACGATGGTCTTGGTCACATCGATGGCCGCAGCAGAAGCCGAGGTGGTCTCGTCGACGCTCTCTACCGGTTCGCTGCTGTCCGATGTGGCGGTTGCGGCATTTCGAACCGTTGCACCGTCGGCAAACGAGGCATCGACGTCAGCGGTAAACCCGAACGTCACCGTGTCGCCTGCGGCCAGGACGGGGGCGTTGCAGGTGATGGTCTGGCCCAGCGCGCTGCACACAGCCTCAAAGGGCTCCAGTGATGTCAGGGTCAGTCCGGCGGCGAGTTCGTCGGTTACCACCACGTTGTCGGCGTCGGAGTCTCCGTTGTTGGTAACGGTGATCTCATAGTCAATCGGCTGGCCGGCGACGACCGTTTCGGTCAATGACACCTTGTTGATCGTCAGATCGGAATCTCTCGTCACCGGAACATCGGTTGTGCTTTCGTTGCCCGACGGATCCGGGTCGGGGGTGCTCGAGGAAACAGCGGCGGTGTTGACGAGAACCTCGCCATCGGCAACCGAACTGTCGACCGATGCAGTCACCACGAAGGTCACGTCGGCACCGGCGGCGATGCTGGCGGCGGTGCAGCTGACCGACCCGGTGGGTGCCGGTGGGCCGAGAAGCACACAGCCCGAGCTGGCACTGACGAAGGTGAGGCCCGCCGGCAGCAGATCGGTCACGACCACATCAACTGCAGTCGAAGGACCAGCGTTGGTGACAGTGAGCTCGAAGTCGGCGGTTGATCCTGCGACGACCGGATCGGTAAGGAGTGTCTTCTCAAGGCTGATGTCGGCGACGGGGGCGGTGTCGGCCGACGCAGTCGAGTCGTTGTCACTCGGGTCGGAGTCGGGGGTGTCCGACGAAGCCGACGCCGTGTTCACGATCGGGCCGGTGAAGGCCTCGTCGACCAGGGCCACGATCTCAAAGGTTGCTGACGCGCCGGCGGCGAGCGAGCCGGCGTCGCAGGTCACGGTGCCCGCGTTCTCGAGGCAGTCGGTCGATGCGGAGACAAAGGTGGCCCCGGCGGGCAGAACATCGGTGATCACCGTGTTGACGGCTATCGATGGACCATCGTTGGTCACAACCAGAGTCCACGTGATGTTCTCGCCGGGCGTAGCCGGGTCGGGTGCTGAGGTCTTTTCGAGGCCCAGATCGGCATCGAAGGACACGTCGGTTTCGTCGGTGTCGCTGTTGTTTCCGGGTGTCGGGTCGGTGCTGTCGGAATCGACGGTCACATTGTTGGTGGCCAGCACGCCGGCAGCATCATCGACAAACACCGTCAGGGTGAAGCTCACCACGTCGCCGGCAGCGATGGTGCCCAACGCACACTCGACCGTGCTGCCGCCGCCGATAGGAGCACACAATCCGAGCGAGTCGGACACGAAGGTCAGGCCCGCAGGCAGAATGTCGGTGACGACCACGTTGTCGGCATCGGAAAGACCGTTGTTGACGACCTCGATGACGTAGTCCTGGGTGGTACCCGCAACCACTTCGGTGTCTGAGGTCTTGGTGATTGCAAGATCCGACTCGCGGATCGCGGTGGTTCCTTCGGTATCGCTGACCGGGTCGCTCGAATCGCTGTCGGCCGTGGCGAAGTTGAGGATGGTCTGTCCATCGGCCACCGACGAATCCACCTCAGCGGTGACGAGAATCGCAACCGAGTCGCCGTTGGCGATAGTGGGGAACGAACACGTCACGGTGTTCGACCCCGTGCCGCAGTTGGTGGTGTCGTCCACCGAAACCAGGGTGAGGCCCGGCGACAGCGGATCGACAATGGTCACGTTGGCGGCGTCGGACGGACCACCGTTGGCTACCTCGATAACCCACTGAATCGTTCCGCCGGCCACAACCGGATCAGCTACATCGGACTTGACGATGCTCAGGTCGGAGTCGCGTTCAACCGGTATCGAGTCCGAGCCGTCGTTGTTGTCGGGGTTCGGGTCGCTGGTATCCGAGTCGATCGACACGTTGTTGGTGAGCACGTTCGCGGCATCGACCGACGAGGAAACGTCGACGGTGATGACGAGCGTGTCGGTCGTCTGGGCTCCGACCACGCCGAGGTTGCAGGTGATGACGGCGGCGGCGGCCGAACAGCGCGGATCGGAGTTTGCGGCATCGAACGTGGTGCCGGGCGGAAGCGTGTCGGTGATGACCACGTTGTCGGCGTCGGCATCACCGGTGTTGGCGACGATGAGATCCCAGGCCACCGACTCGCCAGCCACAGCGAAGCCGTCGGCGTCCTTCACGATCGACAGGTCGGCCTGGTTGACCACCTCGACGTCGTGGGTGTCGTTGTCGTTGCTCGGGTCGGGGTCGGTCTCGTCGCCAGAGATACCGATGGCGTTGGTGAGCGTGGTGCCGTCGGCCATCGAGGGAGGAATGTCGACGACGATGTTGAAGGAGAACGTGGTTCCGGCCGGCACGGTTGCGTAGGAACAGGTCACGGCTCCTGCGGCTTCGCTACAGGCTGCATTGGACAGCACGGCATCGAAGATGACGCCCGGTGGAAGGATGTCGTTGACGGTGACGTTGGTTGCCGACGAAGGTCCGGCGTTGGTCACTTCGATTTCATAGATCAGGCGTTGCCCACCGGAAACCTCGGTGACCGCGGTCGTCTTGTCGACCGAGAGGTCGGCTTCCTTCTCGACCTCGGTGGTCTCGGTGTCGTCGTTGTTGGAGGAATCCGGGTCAGGCGTATCGCTGGCCACCGATGCGGTGTTGGCCAAGGTCGATCCGTCGGCTGCTGACTCGGCTACGAGCGCCGAGATGGTGACCACGTAGGTATCGCCATCGGCCAGGGTTCCCGGCGAGCAGGTGACGGCTTGTCCGGTTATCGAGCAGTCGGCGGTCGGGGTGATCGACACCGCGGTGAGATCGACAGGCAGGACATCGGTGACGACCACGTTGAGCGCATCGGACGGTCCGTTGTTGGTGGTGGTGAGGGTGTAGGTGAGCAATTCACCAGCAACCACCGGATCGGGGGCCGAGGTCTTGGTGAAGGCCAGGTCGGCCTCGGGTTCCAACGGCGTGTCCGAGGTCGAAGAGTTGTCGCTCGGGTCCGGGTCGGGGGTATCCGAGGTGGTCGAAGCGGTGTTGGCCACCGATCCGAGCATCGCCGGGTCAAGAGCACCTTCGATGGTGTAGGTGGCCGAGGCGCCAGAGGTCAGGGTTGGCGTCGTACACGTAACCGTGCCGCCGGTTGCCGCACAGCCCGGTGATGCCGACACGAAGGTGACACCCAGCGGCAACGCGTCGGTGGTCACAACGTTGTTTGCGATGGAAGGTCCGTCGTTGGTGACGGTGATGGTCCAGGTGATGTTCTGGCCCGGCGTGGCGGGGTCAGGCGACGCAGTCTTTTCGATCCGTAGATCGGCCTCGAAGGTCACATCGACCGAGTCGCTGTCGTCGTCGTTGGAGGGATCGGGGTCGGTGCTATCGGAATCCACGTCGACCTGGTTCACCGTGGGGTTCGCCGCGGCGTCGGAGACCGCCACAACAAGGTCGAACGACACCGAGCCCTGATCGGCAATGGTGCCGAGTGGGCAGGTAACAACGGCGCCGACTGCCGAGCACGCGCCGAGGGTGTCGGAGATAAACGAGATCCCGGCCGGAAGCGCGTCGGTGACGACGACGTTGTCGGCGTCGGACGGACCATCGTTGGTCACTTCGATGGTGTAGGTCTGGTTGGTACCGGCAATCGCCGCCCCATCGGACACCTTGGTGATTCCAAGATCCGACTCACGGTTGACGGTGGTGTCTTCGGTGTCCGACACCGGTGTGCTCGAGTCGCTGTCGGCGGTTGCGGTGTTCTGATGCGTGCTGCCATCGACAAGCGCCGAATCGACATCAGCCTTGACCACGACGGTCACCGCGCTTCCGGCAACGACGGTTGGGAACAGACAGTTCACGGTGTTGCCGGTAGACGAGCAGTTGGTGGCGTCATCGACAGACACAAAGGTGAAGCCCGCGGGCAGGGCATCGACAATCGTGACGTTGTCGGCATCGGACGAGCCGGCGTTGGCGACCTCGATCGACCATTGCACCTGTCCTCCGGCAACGACCGGATCGGTCAGGTCGGTCTTGACGATGCTGATGTCGGACTCACGGGTTACCGGCACATCGTCAGAGCTGATGTTGTCGGCCGGGTCGGGGTCGTCGGTGTTCGAGTCAATACCAGCAGTGTTGGTGAGGGTGCTGGCATCGGCTACCGACGAGGCCACATCGACCTCGATGGTGAACGTATCGACGGCGCCGGAGGCAAGGATGGGCAGTACGCAAGTGACCACAGACCCGGCAGCCGAGCATCGCGAGTCGGAACCGGCGGCGCTGAAGGTGGTGCCGGCTGGAAGGGTGTCGGTGACCACCACGTTGACGGCGGCGGCGGGCCCGGCATTGCCAACGTGGAGAT
>CAZGVQ010000348.1:0-4589 GCA_964529355.1 uncultured Acidimicrobiales bacterium | reverse complement strand
GGCCACTACCTCACCATGCTCGGAGCAATCGGCGGCAAAGACTGCACCGCCAAGGCGGTGCAGTTCGGCAACTACGAAGCAGTAGCAGGAACCGGCCAAACCCACCTCTGGTTCGGTTAACCAAAGGTGCCAAGTTAACCAAAGGTGCCTGGCACCTTTGGTTAACTTTGGAAGGTGGTTTTGCCTTGGTTTTGTTTGATTTTTCCGCTGGTTGGTGGGGCGAAGTGGCTGCCGAGTACCAGGGTTTCGGTGTTGGCTAGTTCTGTCACGTAGCGCTCTCGGGTTGCTGTTGCCTGGGCCTTGTCGTGGTCTGGATTCGATGACGCTTCAGGGTGCGCGAACTGCAGCGGTGTGTGGATGAAATCGCCGGTGATCACTGCGACCTGTTCGTCGCTGGTGATCCGAACCGACACGTGGCCGGGCGTATGACCGACGCTCGGCTCCAGCGCCACCCACTCGTCGATCCGGTGCCCGAGCGCAACCTCGTCGAGCACGCCGGCGACACGTAGCGGCTCGACCGATCGCATGTAGGAGGCCGTGTCCTCCTCGTCGCGGTCAGCCCTCATCTCATCCGCACTCACCAGGTAACGGGCATTGGCGAATCGGGGCCGACGCTGGCCCTCGACCTCCACCGTGTTCCAGCCCACGTGATCGAAATGCAGATGGGTGCAGACCACCACGTCGACCCCATCGAGCCCGCCCGATAGCGCCGAAGCCAGCCGCTCACCGAAGCCCGGGTCACCCGGCAACTGGAACTCGTCGGTATCGCCGACGCAGGTATCGACGACGATGAGATTCTCGGGAGTCTGCACCACAAAGCTGTGCACCGAAAGCAGAAAGTGGCTGCCGGTCTCGGTGATGAACGGCTCCATCCACGGCCGGCACGCATCGATGTGCTGCTCGCCACCGGGCACCAAGGCGGCCCAAGGAATCGGAATCACCCGCTCCTCGACCCGGGTGACCTTTACGTCGCCGATGCTCCACTCAAGATGTGTCGTCATGGAGGAATCCTCAACCAGAAGTCCGAGCCGATCAAACTTTTTTTGGAACCATCCAGAACGTTGGCTCGTTCACTACATGTGGCTCGTTTTGAAGCGGGTTCACGGCACAGCAATGAGTTAGGCCGGGTGTAACCGTAACGGGTTGTCCTGCTTCGATCGGTTCGCTCGGCCTCACTCAAAGGCTCAATCGCCGACCGCTCCACGACGAAGGATGCGCGAAACCAGGTCGGTGCCGTCCTCTCCGAGTTGTGGCACGGTCGCTGCCACCTCGTCGGTACCGCTGATATTGAACGGCGGCTTGTACATCTCGGCCGCACCGGTTGGCGTCTCGACGGTCATGAAACGATCGCGGGACCGAAGCTGATCGTGCTGCCACAGGGCAAGTGGGTCATTCACCTTGCTGTGCGTGACCTTGCTCGACTGCAGGCGCTGCAAGATTTCGTCGGCCGGGGCACCGCCGAACGACCGGTTGATGATGGCTTCAAGGTCGTCGATGTTGGCGATGCGATCGGGGTTGTCGGCAAACCGCGGGTCGTCGACCAACGCTTCGTCGAGCAACACATGCTCGGCAAACGCCGCCCAATCGCGGTTGCTCTGCACCCCCACCAACACGTCGGTGCCATCGGCCAACCCGTAAAGACCGTAGGGAGCGATCATGGTGTGGCGATGCCCCGAACGAGCCGGCACCGCGCCGTTACCGACTGCGTTGTAGGTAGGAGCCGCGGTCCACTCGGCCAAGCTCTCAAGCATCGAAACCTCGACCGACGCACCCTCGCCTGTGGCCTGCTTGCGATACAGGGCGGCGAGGATTGACGACAGCGAGTACATGGCCGCCGAGATGTCAGCGGCCGAAAAGCCAACCTTGATGGCCTGCTCGGGCGTGCCGGTGAGCGCAATGGCCCCGCCCTCGGCCTGAATTGCCAGGTCGTAGGCCTTGTCGTCGGTTCGAGGTCCACCCATGCCATAGCCCGACACGTCGCACGCGATGAGGGTGGGGTGCTTCTCGCGAAGCTGGTCGGCCAGCACCCCCAACCGCTCGGCGGCCGACGGCGAGAGGTTCTGGATAAACACGTCAGCCCCGGCCACAAGCTGATCGAAGGTGGCCCGGTCGTCCGGGTCCTTCATGTCCAGCTCGATGCTCTGCTTTCCGCGGTTGGCCCACACGAAGAACGACGACGAGCCGCTCATCGCGGTGTCGTAATGGCGGGCGAAGTCGCCGTCGCCCCGGCGCTCGACCTTGAGCACCTCGGCTCCCAGGTCGGCGAGTTGGCGGGTTGCAAACGGCGCCGCCACCGCCTGTTCCAACGCCACCACAAAGACACCATCGAGCGGTCGCGCCATCTACTTCGGGTCCTTGGGAAGAAACCCGCCGCGGGTCTGGGGAAGCTTCATGTCCAGAATCCGGGCCGCAACCACCGTGCGCAGAATCTGGGCTGTCCCGCCGCCGATGGTGAACATCCGGACGTCCCGATACATACGCTCCAGCGGGTTCCGGCGACTGTAGCCGGCTGCGCCAAACACCTGCAGGGCGTCGCTGACCACCTTTATCGACGCCTCGGCGGTGAAGATCTTTGCCTGGGCGGCCATGGCAGCGTCAGGAAACGGCGACCCGTCGGGACCGCGTGATTCGGCCGCTCGGTAGGTGAGGCTGCGCGCCGCCTCGAGCTGCACTGACATATCGGCCAACATCCACTGCAGGCCCTGAAATTCGGCGATGGGCCGGTCGAACTGCTCGCGTTCCTTCGCGAAATCGAGCGCCAACTCATAGGCCCCCGTCGCGATACCGAGACCCACCGTGCCGGCACCCACGCGTTGGCTGTTGTAGGCGTTCATGAGGTCGGCGAAACCCCGCCGGAAGCCCGATGGGGGCAACACCACCATGTCGGCCTCGACCACCATGTCGTCGAAGATGACTTCCATCTCCGGGATCGCCCGAAGGCCCATGGTGGGCTCGCGACGCCCGAAGGTGAGGCCGGGTGTTTCGTCACGGATGGCCAGAAATCCACCGATGCCCTCCTCGTTGCCCGCCTCGTCGAACACCCTCGCGAAGATCAGGTGCAACCTCGAGACCGTGCCGCCGGTGATCCAATGCTTGGTGCCGTTGAGCACATAGCTATCGCCTCGCCGATCGGCTCGGGTGGTCATCAGCGATGCCGCGCTTCCGGCGCCGGGTTCGGTGATACAGATCGCAGGCTTGTCACCGGCCAGCACCAGCTCGGCCGCCAGCTTCTTCTGCTGGTCGGTGCCGTAAGCCATCACCGCGCTGATGGCACCCATGTTGGCTTCGACCGCTATCCGGCCGGTGACACCGCACACTTTGGCCATCTGCTCGACCACCAGCACCGCATCGAGAAACGAGTGGCCCGGCCCGCCCAGATCCTTCGGTACCGTCATGCCCGTGAAGCCGGCGTCGCGCAGGGCGTGCACGTTGTCCCACGGGTACTCCTCGGCCTCGTCGACCGCCGCCGCACGAGGGCCGATGACCTCGGTTGCCAACGCTCGTGCCTTGTCCTGAAGGGCCAGCTGATCGTCGGTGAGGTTCCAGGTCATGTGGTCTCCGGGGCGTGCGGGTCGGCAAGGGATGCAACAGTAGAAAGGTGGTCGCTGGTCAGCGAAATCACATCGCGTTGCGCGATGCTCCCGCCGATGCGATGAAGTGTCGGCGCCAATTGGTTGAGCACGGCCGCCGAGGCTGCAGGGCTCGTCTCGCCGTTGCGTACAGCGGCCACCAACGGCTTCACGACCTCGAGGAACGTGCGGTCGTTCTCGGAGTGACCGTGCGGGTGCGACGCCTCGACCCCATCGAAGAACCGGCTAGCCGATGGGTGGCTCGGTCGACGTGCATAGACAAACGCGGCATGCAGATCGAGAAAGCCTGAGGTATGCCACTGAGGTAGGTCGGCGAATCGGTCAGCAAGCTCGTCCCATCGGTCGCCGACCTCGGCACCCGCAAGCTCGAGCCGCCAGAGCATCGATACCAGGTCCGAGAGTCGGAACGCCGTGGTCGCTTCATCGATTTGCTGGTCGTGGATGGCCAGGACCTCCTCGACTTCTCCGATGGCGAGAAGCCGCAAGGCCAGGTGCCACCAGATATGCACAGCGAGCGAATCTTGCTTCGCCCATACCTCCTGGCGTTCGCGCAGCACGCCGATCGCCGTGGCACTGTCGTCGAGCGATTCATACACGTGAGCCAATGAGTGCAGTGCCCACAGATCCAAGGGGTCGGCCTCGAGCGCCTCGTGGCCAAGCACCATAGCCGCGTCATAGTCGCCGGCCTCTTCGAATGCGAACGACAGTTGGCTGGCCACATAGCTCCAGCCCGGACGATCGCGTTCCCACCGATCGAACGCCGCCTGACTCGACGACAGCCGACCCTGGGCATCGCCCACGTGGAGATACGCGTCGTGAGCGAAACGAACAGCCGAGAAGTCCTGACCATCAGTGTCGTTCGCGGCGACGGCATCCCACTGTTGCGCTGCCTTGGTGAAGTCGCCGGCAACCAGATGATCGAGCGCCGCGATGTGGCCAAACTCGCGGTTGGTCTGGGCCCGTGACTACGCTCGCCGGTGTTCCCGCACGAGCTCGGGG
>CAZGVQ010000347.1:0-4599 GCA_964529355.1 uncultured Acidimicrobiales bacterium | reverse complement strand
CCGGCATCCCCGGTTCCGCCTGAATCTTCCACACCTCCGTCTGCGCCTGTGGAAAACTCTCAAGTTGAGGGTCAGAGTATGCCGAAACCGGCAGGTCAGCTCCGTGTCTTTGCTGTTGCCAACCAAAAAGGCGGCGTGGGGAAAACTACGACAACGGTCAACCTTGGCTCGTGTTTCGCGGAACTGGGTCTTCGAACCCTCGTCATCGATCTGGATCCGCAGGCCAACGCGAGTACCGGCCTGGGAATCAATCCACGGTCCATCGAATCGTCGATGTATGACGTACTTCTCCACGACACGCCCCTTGAAGATTGCATCGAGGCCACCGCGGTCAAGAATCTCTTCTGTGCGCCAGCGAGTCTTGATCTGGCCGGCGCCGAGATCGAGCTGGTGCCCGCGTTCAACCGTGAACGGCGACTGAAGGCTGCCATTGAGAGCGTGGCTGACGACTACGACTACGTGTTGATCGATTGTCCACCATCACTAGGCCTGCTCACCGTAAATGGCCTCACCGCCGCGTCAGAGGTTCTGGTACCAATTCAGTGCGAGTACTACGCACTTGAGGGTTTGGGACAGCTACTTCGCAACGTCGATCTCGTGAAGAAGAACCTCAACCCCGAACTCGACCTGAGCACCATTGTGCTGGTGATGTTCGATGCTCGCACCAAACTGGCTTCCCAGGTGGCCAAAGAGGTCCGGGACCACTTTGGTCCGGTGGTTTGTCGCCAAGTGATTCCGCGATCGGTCCGGTTGTCCGAGGCACCATCGTTTGGCCAGCCCATCAACGTCTTTGATCCCACTTCGAGAGGCTCGATTGCGTATCGAGATCTCGCTCGAGAGGTATCGGGACTTCCCGGCTCATAGCTTGAGCCGACAAGATTCATCGGGAACTAGAGTTCAACAGCAACGGCAGAGGGATACGGGAGAGTGTCGGTAGAAATGTCACGAAAGAGTGGTCTCGGGAGGGGACTGGGGGCGTTGATCCCCAACGATATTTCCATCTCCGACGATGAGTCAGCGTTGCAAGAAGTGCCAATAGATGCAGTGGTCCCCAACCAACTGCAACCCCGTGAGCACTTCGACGAAGACGCTTTGGTGTCGTTGACCGCGTCGATTCGCGAGCTCGGCGTCCTCCAACCAATTCTGGTTCGCCCCACTGACGGCGGCTATGAGCTGATCGCTGGCGAGCGTCGCTGGCGTTCGGCAAAACGGGCGGGACTCACCACGATCCCCGCAATCGTGCGGAGCATTGACGACCAGGTTTCCCTTGAACATGCCATTGTCGAGAACCTCCACCGCCAGGATCTCAATGCCATCGAAGAAGCAGCGGCCTATCGTCAACTCATCGATGACTTCGGCCTTACCCAGGACGAGGTGGCCTCGCGTGTCGGAAAAAGTCGCTCGGCGGTGGCTAACACCCTTCGACTACTCAACCTCACGACATCGGTCCAGCGATTGGTCACCGACGGGTTGCTGAGCGCCGGTCATGCTCGCTCACTGGTGGTGGTCGATGACCCCAAACTGCAAGAAGAGATGGCCACTCGTGTCATCGCCGAGGGACTCACTGTGCGCCAGGTTGAGGCCATCGTCCGCGGTGACGCTGCCGACTCAGAGGAGACCGGTCACGCGGACACTCCAAACCAACCCTCAAGTAAAGGTCGAGGGTCTGGATCGAGCGACACAGGCAACACAGGCGACACAGGCGGCGCGGATTCAGCTCGGTCAGCGGCCCTCCTCGACCTGGAGCAGATGCTCGCCGACCGCCTTGATACACGAGTCGCCGTCGAAATCGGGGCGAAGCACGGCAAGATCGTGATCGAGTTTGCCGACATCGATGACCTGCAACGGATCGCCCGTATCGTCGTGACCGGAGAATCTCACCACTAGCGCCAAAGCACAATGAGCCTAGTGGTTAGAGCATCTGACGAGTTATCCCCAGAATGGGGAGAAGCGTGTGCATAACGCTCACCCTAAACCATCGGTAAAGGGTTCGGTTATCCAGTCTTCAACGACCTGAAGGAGTACCGTCGCGAGCTCGTTGATGTGCTGCACCACCGTGGCTGGTGGACCGATTCGGCATTCGACCGCCGGCATGCGGGTGCCGCGAAGCAGCGGGTCGCGGCGACCCTCGGTTCGTCCGATGCTGTTGTTCAAAAGTGGCGGCAATGCCTCGACCAACGACTCAGCGAGTCGCCGGCCGCCGGCGCTCTCGAATCCGGTGGTCGAGAAGAAATGGGCATCGCAGCCTTCGCTCGGCAGCACCGTGAGGCCCAGAAACATCTCCGCTTCGAACTCGTTCGCGGCCCTCGCCTGGACGAGCGGGTCCGGATGGTGCAGCTCAAGCACTTCGGCCCCTTTGGTGCGCAGAAGCCGACAAAGCGCGTGGACCAGGGGTGCCAGGCCTTCCTGTTCGCCGACGGCTACCCGTCGACCTCGCAACCCGTCATGGTTGTTGAGCTGCTCGAACTCGCGCAGGCTTGCGATGGTGGTGGTTCGGGCACTCTTTGCGCCCAGACGCTCCAAGCTACGGAAGGTATCAACGCCGGCGATGCCGTCGACCCCGAGTCCGGCGTTGCGTTGAAAGTCGATCAACGCGGCTGCGGTATCAGGGCCGAAGATGCCGTCGACCCAACCAGCGTCGAACCCCAACGAACCCAATTGCAACTGAAGGGCTGCGACATCGTCGCCGCGCATCATTGGTGATCGGTGGTAAAGCCCCCGGTCGCCCAGTTGGTAACCAGCTTCAACCAACGCCGTCCAGGTCGACTCGCTGACAACCCCATCGGCCTCGATCTTCCGATCGGCCTGGAAAGCAGCCACCGAGGCCTCGGTGACCTCGCAGAACGTGCGCCGGTCGTCGGTCGAGGCGCCAAATCCCGCAGCGGCGAGCCGGCGGTGCAGGTCGGCGACCGGCTCACCGGTACTTCCGAGTTTCAGGGGGAGACCAGGGATGGCCACGGCGCAGACAGGGTTCCGGAGGTAGAGGGCAGACGGGACAAACAGGGCAGACGGCCACCGAGACGGGACGCCTCAGACTAGCGGGCAAAAAGCAATCAGCCGACGTCACTACTGACGTCGGCTGATGCCAAAAGGTTCAGGGTCTCCAACCCTCGTGGGGCAGGAGATTGCTGCCTAGACGAACTCGCTGATTTCCTCGAGAAGCTGCGCCTTGCCCTTGGCTCCAACGATGCGCTTCACCGGCTCGCCGTCCTTGAAGAGAATGAGCGTTGGGATGCTCATTACTTCGAAGCGGCGGGCGATGTCTGGCGCCTCGTCGACGTTGAGCTTGGCGATCTTGAGGCTGCCCTCTTGCTCATCGGCGATCTCGTCGAGCACTGGCGCGATCATCTTGCAGGGTCCGCACCACTCGGCCCAAAAGTCGACGAGAACCGGTGCTTCGCCGCCGTTGACTTCTTCATCGAATGAACCTTCGGTGAGGTTGGTTACTGCATCTGACATGGGTGACTCCTGGAGGGGGTTAGCTTGGTTGGACCGAGTCTGGCACAGAACCGAAGAACTCGACGCTAGTAGTGAACCCCTCGGTCGGTACCCACATTCCCGGGGCTCCCAGAGAATGCCGACGATTACCAACGGTTTAGTCGTCGTGCTGGGCTTCGAGCCACCGCTCGGCGTCGATGGCGGCCATACAGCCGCTTCCCGCGGCGGTAATGGCCTGGCGGTAGTAATCGTCCTGGACGTCGCCGCTGATGAAGACACCGGGGATCTTGGTCTTGCTGGTGCCCGGCTCGACCACGAGGTAGCCGTTGTCTTTCATGTCGAGTTGGTCGGTGAACAGGCCGGTGTTGGGCTTGTGACCAATAGCCACGAACAGCCCGGTGATATCGAGTTGGCTCGTGTCGCCGGTCTTGGTGTTCTCGATGGTGACGCCGGCGACCTTGTCCTCGCCGAGGACATCGGTGACCTGTGAATCCCAGAGGAACTCAATCTTCGGGTTCTTGAACGCCCGGTCCTGCATGATCTTTGAGGCCCGAAGCTCGTCGCGGCGGTGGATAACGGTGACCTTCGAGGCGAAACGAGTGAGGAAGTTGGCTTCCTCCAACGCAGAGTCGCCGCCACCAACAACGCCAATGTGCTGGTCGCGGAAGAAGAATCCGTCGCAGGTGGCGCAGGTCGATACGCCATAACCCATGAGCCGGGTCTCGTTCTCGAGACCAAGCAGCAGTGACTGAGCACCGGTGGCGACGATGATGGTTTCGCTGAGGTAGGTGGGTTCGGCGGCTTCGGTGTCGCCGACCCAGATCTTGAAGGGCCGCTCGGAAAGGTCGACCTTCGAGGCCTTCACCGTTTCGATCTGGGCACCAAACCTGGCCGCCTGACTGCGGAAGTTGGTCATGAGCTCGGGTCCCATGATGCCTTCGGGGAATCCCGGGTAGTTCTCGACATCGGTGGTGAGCATCAGCTGACCGCCGGGCTGGTCGCTGGTCGATGACGGCTCACCCTCGAGTACGAGCGGCTCGAGGTTGGCTCGGGCGGTGTAGATGGCTGCGGTAAGGCCAGCTGGCCCGGATCCGATGATGGTGACGTGGCGCGTTTCGGTCATGAAAGTAGGGATTCCTGGTGAGGGTATGGGTGGAGGGG
>CAZGVQ010000346.1:0-4604 GCA_964529355.1 uncultured Acidimicrobiales bacterium | reverse complement strand
GGTGCTGAGGAGGTCGGCTCCGCCCCGCCCTATCGCGGCTGCGTGGGCTCTACTGCCGCCCCGCCCCACCAGCGCCCATGCGGCTTGCGGTGAGCGGCCGTCGAGCAGAATCCGAAGCCGCCGGGGCCCCGCACCAGGAAGCGCCGCCAGAGCCGACAACCAAGCGGCAGCGGGCAACTCAGATGACGCCGATGGTCCGGACCATGGCATGTGCTCAAAAAGTTCGCGCTGGACGCTCGGCTCAACCACGGCGAGCCCCCTTGTAAACCCGCACGCCCGCCCGACCATTGGCCAGAGGCTGGGTGCGAAGCATCAGCGCGGTCTGGACATGTTCGGCGGTGAGCTCCCCCTCGTGGCCGGCAAGATCGGCGACGGTTCGGGCGACGGAGCGGACCCGGTGCAGACCGCGGGCACTGAGCTGTTGCTCGGACAACGCCCGTTCGAGCACCGATCGGGCGCCTTGCCCGAGTGGGGCGACGTCTTCAATCTGCAACGCCGACAAACGACCGTTGGCCGGCACTCCACGATCCGCAGCGATCCCTCGGGCGGTCGCGACTCGGTCGAACACAGCCGTCGTCGGCTCTCCCGGATCCGAGCACAGCAACTCCGATGCGTGTGGTCGTTCGACTCGAATCCGGATATCGAAACGGTCGAGCAGCGGTCCTGAAACCCGCTGGTGATACCGATGGCGGGCCGCCTCAGAACAGCGGCAACCTCCGGGCGAACCGGCACCGCCACACGGACACGGATTCATCGCAGCGATGAGGAGCACGTCGGCGGGGAACACCGCCGAGCCGTGCGCTCGCGACACCCGAACCACGGCGTCCTCGAGCGGCTGCCGCAAAGCATCGAGGGCACTGGGGGCAAACTCACCCAGCTCGTCGAGGAACAACACGCCGCCCGAGGCGAGGCTCAGCTCGCCCGGTCTCATCGATGCCGTCCCCCCACCGATCAGCGACACCGAGGATGCGCCATGGTGAGGCGCCCGAAACGGCGGCCTGCGTATGAACCCCGACCGGGGCAACAGCTCTCCAGCCGCCGAGTGAATGCGACTTACCTCCAGCGATTGGCGAGAGTCGAGCGATGGCAACAACCCGGCGAGTCGTTTGGCCAACATGGATTTGCCAGCACCTGGAGGCCCCACAAACAACAGATGGTGTGCCCCGGCGGCGGCCACCTCAAGCGCGAATCGAGCGAAGTGTTGACCTCGAACATCGGCCATATCGGGTTCTGCTACTCCCGGGTCTTCGGGCAGTGGCTCGGGAGGTTCAGGCCAGCCCTCATCGCCGATCAGCACCTTGAGCAGGTCGGACAGGTTGGCCACCGCCTGCACCCGACCCTCGGCTACCAGCTGCGCCTCATGAAAGTTGTTTCGAGCCACAACGACGGTGTCGGTATCGATGACATCGACCAGAGGAAGAACACCGGGTACCGGCCGAAGCGTGCCGTCGAGACCCAACTCGGCGAGCGCCCCCACGCCCTCGATCATGTGAGGCTTCAGCTGCCCCGACGCGACAAGAATCGCCAGAGCGATGGCCAGGTCCAGGCCGGCACCGCCCGCTGGAACGCCGGTAGGCGAAAGGTTGACGGTGATTCGGGCCAACGGCCACTCGGCCTCGCAGCTGAGCAAGGCTGCCCGGACCCGGTCGCGGGCCTCGCGACAAGATGTGTCGGGCCGTCCAACAATGCTGAATGACGGGATCCCGCCCGAACAATGAACCTCGACAGCAACAGGCCAACCCTGAGCACCCGAGAGCGACGCCGATGAAACGGTAGCAAGCACCACAACCTCCAAAACGAAACCAATCGATATCTGGAGGAAGGACTCAGCGGCGGCCTTCCGAAGCAACAATCAACAAACTAACAAGAGGGTCTGACAGGCAGCCTCTCTGGTCGTTCGCTCGCAAGCTCGCTCCCTCAACGCTTCGCTATGTCCCCTAGCGCTCATGTCGCCTTCCGCCCACTCCAGGCGACCCCAACCGCTCCCACCAAAACTGCACAACAAGCCAGACTCATTACGCAGTGCTACGCCCTCCCCCAAAAAAGTTAACCAAAGGTGCCAGGCACCATTGGTTAACTTCAGCCATCCACCCTTCGACCAGCGCTTGGAGTCGAGCCGCAGCGCCAGCGGAGGCCGAGGTTGAAAGCGCCGGGACATAGCGAAGCGCAGAGCGCAGGCGCTTGCACCGCAGCGACCAAAGAAATAACGAGCGCAGCGACGAGAGCGACCAGAGATACAGTTCTCGCATGGAACTCAGCGGCTTGCGCGCAATCATTGTTGGCGGTGCTTCGGGTTTCGCCCGGGCCACGGCCACTCGAATCTCCGAAGGTGGCGGCACGGTCGCGATCCTCGATCGGGCTGAGTCGGAAGGAGCCGACGTCGCTGGAGAATTGGGCGGGTCGTGGCATCCGTGCGATGTGCTGGACTTTGAAGGAATCGAGGTGGTCATCGACGAAGCCGTGACCGCCATGGGCGGACTCGACATGGCGCTCAACACTGCGGGCGGCGGTAAAGCGGGTCGAACGGTCGGTCGCGAGGGGCCCTTTTCGCTCGATGACTTTCGCGCAACCATCGACCTCAACCTCATCGGCACCTTTAACACCAGTCGGCTCTGTGCCTGGCATATGACCAGGAACGAACCCAACGGCGATGGCGAGCGCGGCGTGCTCATCAACACGGCATCGATCGCCGCGTTCGAGGGGCAGATCGGCCAGGTGGCTTACACGGCGGCCAAGGCGGGCATCGCCGGGATGACCCTCACGATCGCCCGCGACCTCGGGTCGATGGGTATTCGTGCAGTCACCATTGCGCCCAGCCTGTTTGCCACCGGACTCACGGCGGGAATCAGCGACGAACGAGGCGCGATCCTCACCAAGGACGCGGCGTTCCCCAAACGACTCGGCCAACCCGATGAGTTCGGACGACTCGCCATCGCCATCATCGAGAATCCCATGCTCAATGGCGACACCATTCGCCTCGACGCCGGGACCCGCTTCGCGCCGAAGTAGGTCCAACGGAGCGTTGGCCGTTCAGCGTACGCTCACCATCGCGAGCAGTACAGGCTCCGGCTGCGCCTCCCAGGTCGCTGACAATGCGAGCGAATCCTGAGCTTGGGATGCTGGCCGCCGGTAGACGGTGAGGTCGAACCGGTCGTTCGAGTAGGTGACTTCGGGCCCTTCGATCGACTCGGCGGCGAAACCATCAACACCGGCCCGCTCCTGGCTCCAGCCGCCGCCGACAATCCGCACCGTGGCCGGAGCGAGATGCCACTTGCCGTCGTACTGCACCATGCCCAACGCTTCGCCCTGGCCGGTCATGGCCACGGCGGCGAGCATGAGTACGTATCGGGCGTCGGCCAGTCCGTCATACACCCACCTTGTGCCGAGTGCGCTGTGCTCCACCTCACCGATCAAGCCGTGCTCGGCGCCGGCAAGCGGTTCGGCCCGGTAGGTCAGCGGAACGTGCAACACCACACCGTCCATCCGCACCAGGTGGGTCTCGAGCCCGACCTGCCCCTCGGGGTCGTCGAATCGGAACGCACCGATCGGATCAACTTCGCCACTCGCGGGGCTCCACGCCTGGGTCGGCACCCAGTCGGCGAGTACCTCAGACTTCGAGGGCGTGATTATTGCGTCGTGATACAGGGCCATGCTCGACCCTATTGCGACCCATCACCTCTCGCCGAAGGATTTTGCGCAGCGGCCTGTTGATCGAAGAATGACGGGCCCTCGGGCGTCTCGGGTTCAATCATCTCGAAGGCGGTAGAGCGAATTCGCCCCGTGCGCTCACCACGCACCACCTCGCCCTCAAACCTGCTGGGGATGTGGGCCTCGCCGAGGGGACGCGAATCCTCGGCCCGGTACTCCGCTATGAAGAGGGTGCGCGGGTAGGTGGACAGGTTGGGGGCCGACCCGTGGACGAGTCGCGTGTGCATCAGGCACGCCGCGCCGGCCGGGCCGACACAGGGAATCGCCTGTTCCTCTGCCTGGGCGGCGGTGGCAGTATCGACGGCTCCGGTAAAGACGCCATCGTGCCAGTGGTCGAACATCGGGCCGGTATGGCTGCCCGGCACCACCTTGAGCGGACCGTTCTCGAGCGTGACGTCGTCCAGGAAGAACAGCACCGCGATGAGGTCTTCGTTGCTATGGGGCTGGAACAGGAAGTCCTGGTGATACTTCACCTCGGTAGCGGCACCCGGTTGCTTCGAGTTGATCTTGGCGTTGTTGAACTCGATGTTCGGCCCGATGAGTTGGGCGACGGCGTCGAGCCCTCGGTTGTCGCGCATGGCCGCCAGATAGTCGTCGGACACCTCGATCGGCGACGAGACCCTCCGGAGCGCGGGAGCCGTCGCTGAGTGCCCGGGTTCGAGATCGAACCGCGGTCGGCCAGCGAGCGTGTCGCCATAGTGCTCGGTGTGCTTGGCGCTTTCGTCGCACCAGCCCTGGAACACCGAATTGAGCGAGGTCACCTGCTGCGCGTCGAGGGCATCGGCCAACATCAGGTAGCCGTCTCGCCAATACCCTTCAATCTGCTCGCTACTCAAGATGTTCGTGGCCACGGACGCCAGTGTAGGGAGCGGGGCACGTGAGGGCCCTTCCCGCAC
>CAZGVQ010000345.1:0-4621 GCA_964529355.1 uncultured Acidimicrobiales bacterium | reverse complement strand
CATGATCATCGTGCCGGCATCGGGTCGGGTTTGTTCGCCAGCCTTGCCCGACAGCAAGCCGACAAACCCAGCCAGAATCAGCAGGCCACCGATGCTGAAGATGATGGTGCGGATGGGCAGCAGACCCAGCAGGATGAAGCCGGTACCGAACGTGCCGACCAGTGCCCCCACCGTGCCGGCGGCGCTGAGCCCGCCAACCACGGCGCCGGTCTCCTCCAGGGTGTTCAGCCGCAACTTGGCCACCATGGGGCTGATGGAACTCAACAGCGAAGTGGGGATGAAGAAAGCCAGCAGTGTGAGAGTGACGATGTCGGCCGGAGAGCTGCTCATCTCGGGGCCGACGAGGGCCACGACCAACACCGACAACCAGGTGAAGACCCCGCCCAGGATCAGCGCCATGGCGATGAGTCGCCGAGGATTGCTGTGGTCAGCCAGCCGGCCGCCGACGGCCGACCCGAGGGCGATGCCAGCCAGCACGGTGCCGATGATGCCGGTGAAGGCTTCGAGCGAAACGCCGACAAAAGGCGCCATCAGGCGCCCGGCGACGATCTCGATAACCAGTACCAGGGCCGAGGTGAAGAACACCGTTGCGTTTGCTGAACGAGGGCTCATCGGGCTCGCTTCTCGAACCAGTGACGGGCGTACGGATTGTCGTTGTAGGCCTCGATCTCCACGTACCCCTGTGACAGGTACATGGCGATCGCTTCGGACAACACGTTGTTGGTATCGAGGCGGATGACCCCGTTGCCCAGCTGCCGCGCATGGGTCTCAAGCTCGCCCAGCATGGCCTTGCCAAGTCCCTCGCCCCGAGCCTGGGGGGCGATCCACATGCGCTTGATCTCGGCGGCGCCATCGTCGAGCACCTGCACGGCCCCGCAGCCGAACGCGCCATCTGAATCCTGCCTACGCATCACCAGGAACGCTCCCTCCGGCGCCTCGAAGTTTGCTGCGTCGGCGCTGATGGTGTCCCCGGGATCAAAATCATCCTCGAACCGCTCGTCGAGCTCGGCAAAATACGACTCCAGCGAAGCCACCGCGTCCGGGCAGCGGGGGTCGACCACCTCAAAACCGTAGCCAGACGGGTTCGTCGAATCCGATGCATCCACGTGTGCAGGTTAGGTTGTCCGAGTCCGCTGTAGTCGATCGGGGAAGTCAGCGAAATCACCATGAGTACCACCAACAGCATCACCATCAACGAGGTAACCCAGCTCAGCTATGAGCCAGATGGCGGCGTCGCGGTGATCACGCTCGACTCGCCGCCGGTGAACGCCCTCAGTGCCGTGGTTCGCGATGGCCTCCACGAAGCGTTCCAGCAGGCAAATGCATCAGACGCCTCGGCAATCGTGCTGATCTGCGACGGGCGAACCTTTATCGCCGGCGCAGACATCACCGAATTCGGCGGAGCGCAGACTGGTGCATCGCTGCTCGATGTGCAGAACATGATGGAGAACTCGACCAAACCAGTCGTGGCCGCGATTCACGGCACCGCGCTGGGCGGTGGCCTCGAGGTAGCACTGTGTGCCCACTACCGGATCGCCGTACCCAGCGCGAAGTGTGGCCTGCCCGAGGTTCATCTGGGGCTGCTCCCCGGAGCTGGCGGAACCCAACGACTTCCCCGGATCGTCGGGGCTGAGAAAGCACTCGAGTTCATGACTGCGGGAACCCATGTGGCCGCCGCTGAATGCCTCGAGATGGGCCTGGTCGACGAACTGGCCGGCGAGGACTCACTGCTGGAGGATGCCGTGACCTACGCCGCGCGACTGGCGGCGGAGAACAAGCCACTGAAGAAGGTCAGCGAAAACGACGACATGCTGCTCCCCGACCGCGGCAACGCAAAGCTGTTCGCCGACTTCCGTTCCAGCAAAGCCGCCCGCAAGTTCCGCGGCTTCCTGGCCCCCGAGGCCATCATCCAGTGCGTCGAGGCAGCCGTAGCCCTCCCGTTCGACGAGGGCATTCAGCGCGAACGCGAACTGTTCGGCGGGATCGTTTCCAGCGATGAGTCAGCCGCCCAGCGCTACGTGTTCTTCGCTGAGCGCCAGGTGTGGAAGATTCCCGATGTCCCGCGCGATACCCCAACCATTCCGGTCGAGTCGGTGGGCGTCATCGGCGCCGGAACCATGGGTGGCGGCATCACGATGAACTTCGTGAACGCCGGCGTGCCGGTGACCATTGTCGAGACCACCCAGGAGGCCCTCGACCGGGGGCTCGCGGTGGTGCGAGCCAACTACGAGCGCAGCGCCCGCAATGGTCGTTTCCCGGAGTCTGAGGTCGACGAGCGCATGGCCATGATCACACCGTCGTTGTCGCTCGACGATCTCGCCGAAGCAGACATGGTCATCGAGGCCGTGTTCGAGAACATGGACATCAAGAAGGAGATCTTCGCCAAGCTCGACGCGATCTGTAAGCCAGGGGCGGTGTTGGCCAGCAATACCAGTGCGCTGGATATCGACGAGATCGCCTCGGCCACGAAACGGCCGGAATCGGTCATCGGTATGCACTTCTTCTCGCCCGCCAACGTGATGCGCTGTCTCGAGGTTGTGCGCGGCCGCGAAACCTCGCTCGAGGTCATCAACACCGCGATGAAGACCGCAAAGCGCATCGGCAAGCTCGGCGCGCTGGTGGGCGTGTGCCCCGGGTTCGTCGGCAACCGCATGCTGTTTCAACGCAGCGCTCAGGCCCAGGCACTGCTCGACGAGGGCGCCATGCCGTGGGAGGTCGATCAGGCGCTCTATGACTTCGGCTTCGCCATGGGGCCGTTTCAGATGAGTGACCTCGCTGGCCTCGACATTGGTTGGTCAGCTGAAACCTCCACCGGCAACACCATCCGCGAGCGGCTGTGCGAACTCGACCGACGCGGGCAGAAGAACGGCGCCGGCTACTACGACTACGACGAGAACCGGGTAGGCACGCCCTCCCCCATCACCGAGGAGCTGGTGAAGGAGTTTGCCGCCAAAGCAGGCAAGGAGCCCCGCACGTTCACCTCCGAAGAGATCATCGAGCGGCTGGTGCTGCCCATGGTCAACGAGGGCGCAAAGATCCTCGCGGAGAACAAGGCCATGCGGGCCTCCGATATCGACATGATCTGGATCACCGGATACAACTGGCCCGCCTACCGCGGTGGGCCCATGTACTACGCCGATCAGCTAGGCCTCGACACGGTCGTCGAGCGGCTCGAGGCGCTCCAGGCCGAGCATGGCGACTTCTGGGCGCCCGCACCGCTCCTGGTGCAACTGGCAGCCGATGGCGCAACCTTCGCCAGCGTGCCCGCGGCTGCTATCGCGGTGTAGGGCCGACGCCCATGACCGTGCTCATCGCTGGCGGCGGAATCGGCGGCCTCAGTATGGCCCTCACGCTGCACGAGATCGGTGTCCCCGCCGTGGTGCTCGAGTCGGTTCGCTCCATGGCACCCCTGGGAGTGGGCATCAACCTGCAGCCCAATGCGGTGCGGGAGTTGGCCGATCTCAACCTCGACCACCAGCTGGCCGACATCGGCATCGAGGCCAAGGAGTGGGCGCTGGTCGGTCGGAACGGCAACGACATCTACGCCGAGCCCCGTGGGACGCTCGCCGGCTACCGATGGCCGCAATACTCCGTGCACCGGGGCGAGCTCCAAATGCTGCTCTACCGCGCCGTCGTGGACCGTTTGGGCCCCGACGCGGTGCGTACCGGCCGCCGCGTGCTCGAGTACCGCAATACCTCCAGCGACCCGAACCGCGCGCCCGACGGGGTTGAGGTCACGGTCCACAATCGCCACGACGACACCCATGAGACCATCGAAGGCCGTCTGCTGATAGGAGCCGATGGTCTCCACTCGGTCGTGCGGGCCCAGATGTATCCCGACCAGGGCGACCCCCAGTGGGGCGGCGCCGTGCTCTGGCGGGGGTCGACCATGGGCCAACCCATTCGCAGCGGAGCGTCATTCACGGCGTGCGGCACCCTCGATCAGCGGTTCATCCACTACCCGATCTCCGCCATCGACCCCGATACCGGTCTCCAACGCATCAACTGGATCGCCGAGCTCACGTTCGATCCAGCCGGCGGATGGAAGTCGAGCGATTGGAACCGCCGCGCCGACCTGGACGACTTTCTGCCGCAGTTCGAGGACTGGACCTTCGATTGGCTCGACATCCCCGACATGATCCGCCGCACCGACGAGGTGTTCGAGTACCCCATGGTCGACCGCGACCCGGTTCCGTCGTGGGTCGATGGCAACGTCGCGCTCATGGGCGATGCTGCCCACGTGATGTACCCGGTGGGCTCCAACGGGGCGAGCCAGGCCATCGTCGACGCGCGGGTCATCGGCGCAGCGATTCTCGAACATGGCATCAATTCGGCAGCGCTTGAGAACTTCGAGTCTCGACTGATCGACGACATGTCGGCGTTGGTGCTACGAAACCGGGGCGCCGGCCCCATCGCGATTCTGGGCACCGTCGATGATCGCTGCGGTGGCATCTTCGACGACATCGACGACGTGATACCCAAAGCCGAGGTCGACGACTTCATGGCCCGCTACAAGGCAGCCGCCGGATTCGCGATCGACGCATTGAACAACGCGCCGCCCACCGTGCGCGCTCTACGCCCTTAGCGCTTCCGCGCTCTACGCCCTTAGCGCTTCCGCGCT
>CAZGVQ010000344.1:0-4623 GCA_964529355.1 uncultured Acidimicrobiales bacterium | reverse complement strand
CTATGGATCTTGTTGAAGCCACTAGCTGGCTTTCTCAGCGGATTGACTATGAGGCTCGTTCTTCGGCTCGGGCTGATATCAGTGCCGGAAAGATTGACGGGTTGTCGCTTGATGCGATGACTTCGTTGGTTGAGGTACTCGGGAATCCCCACCACAACTATCCGGTCATTCACGTCACGGGCACCAACGGCAAGGGCTCGACGGTGCAGATGATCACCGAGCTGCTTGTGGCCATGGGGCTGCACGTCGGCTCGTTTACCTCACCGCACGTGGTTGCGGTGAACGAGCGATTCCGCACCAACGGTGAGGAGATCAGCGACGAAGATTTGGCTGCGGTGCTCACCGACCTTCGGCTCTTCAGCGAAGACCTCGAACCTCAACCGTCGTACTTCGAAATGCTCACCGCCGGTGCGTTGCAGTGGTTCTCCGATATCGCGGTCGATGTCGCCGTTGTCGAGGTCGGGCTGCTCGGTCGCTACGACGCCACCAATGTGGTCGACGGTCAGGTGGCCGTGGTCACCAGCATCGGTACCGATCACACCGACGGGCAGGGCGACTTTCGCCGCAAGATTGCCCAGGAGAAGGCCGGCATCATTACGCCCACCAGCACGCTGATCCTCGGCGAGCCCGACCCCGAGCTCTACAGCGTCTTCGAAGCCGAAGGCCCGGCCGCGATCAAGTGGGTTCGACGTGACTTCGGCGCGACCAACCATCGCCTTGCCGTCGGTGGCTCGATGGTCGATGTGTTTGCCCGCGAGCGCTACGAGGACGTGTTCGTCTCGTTGCTCGGTGAACACCAGGGTGCCAACGCTGCGGTCGCCATCGCCGCGGTCGAAGAGTTCTTCGATCGTCCGGTTCCTGAAGATGTCGTTGAGGAGGCGCTGGGCAAAGTCAACCTTCCGGGACGATTCGAGGTCGTGAGCGCCGACCCGCTGATCGTGCTCGACGCAGCGCACACCCCCGAAGCTGCAGCTGCGGTGCAGACAACGCTGGCCGAGCACATGGGCGTGGGCAGCTCGCGGGTGTTCGTCATAGGAATGTTGACCGGCCGAGATCCCGGGGAGTTCATGGAAGCATTGGGAGTCGGCGGCGGCGACTTCGTCATCGCTACGGCGCCCGATTCTGAGCGCGCAATGCCGGCTACCGACGTTGCGGACGCGGCATCAGCAGCTGGAGCCAGCGCAGAAGTGGCTACACCGGTAGCAGAGGCCCTCGACCGAGCAACGTCGGTGGTCGAAGCCGAAGAACCAATCCTGGTGGTGGGCTCGTTCTACGTAGTAGGAGAAGCAAAAGCAGCCCTGGCTCTGTAGGGGGAGCGTGAAGTTAACCAAAGGTGCCAGGCACCTTTGGTTAACTCCGGAGCGGGCGGAGGTCGACTTGACGACGTAGCCCGATAGCGAAGCGCAGAGAGAGCGAGCTTGCGAGCGAGCGACCAGGAATAGGGCAGTTTGGCCTATGTGGATCGTTCGGTGGTGTGTCGAAGCTACTGAGGATGGCTATTCTCGGCTCCCTTTTGCGTTTGCTTTTGTCTCGACTCTGGCGACCACTTGGCGAGCGTGGTGCTTCGGCGCCTGAATATGCGCTTTTGCTTACCGTTATTGTGGCCGGAAGTCTGGTGGCGCTGAACCAGCTTCAGGACAACACCGAGGATGAGGTTGTCACCACCGCCTCCCAGATCGGCTCGTTGCCGACGGTTATTGGTTTCGTGCCGTTGGACACCACGATTGCGCCGGCAACCACGACCACCACGACGACTCCGGGTGCGACCACCACCACTACGACGACGACCACGACCACCACGACGCCGACCACGATCGCACCGACCACCACCGCCCCGGCGCTCACCGAAAAGCTGCAGTGCAACGCCAATGAGTTCACCCGCAACGGCGATTTCCGTCTTGGTGTCGCGAACGGCATCACCTATGTCGGTACCGACGAGAACAGGGGCGACTCCTTCGGTGGCCCCAACGGCGCCGACTTCATCCAATGTGTCTTCACCGTTACGCAATCCGGCACCTATGAGATCGAGGCCGATCTCTGGGCTCCCAACGGCAACTCTGACTCGTTCTGGGTTCAGGGCGTCGGCCAAGGCAGCACCATCGAATGGCGTACCGGTACCGGAACGCCGCACACTGCGCGGGTCCGCCAGTTCGGCACTGCGAGCAACACCAGCGTCAACCTCGGCGCAGGAACCAACTACCCGATCACGATCTCCAAGCGTGAGGACTTCACCTGGCTCAGTCAGGTTCGCCTGATTCCGGTGGCGCTCACCCCCACGACCACCACGACCACAGCGCCGACGACCACAACGACGGTTGCACCGACCACGACTTCTGCTCCGGTCATTCAGAACGTCGCAACGACCGGTTCGGCTACCCAGTCGAGCACTCGCAACGGCGGCGTGGCCGCACGTGCGATTGATAACAATACAAACGGCCAGTGGGCTGCCGGTTCGGTGACCCACACCAACGGCGACAACGACGCTTGGTGGCAGGTTGACCTCGGGTCGTCCGAGGACATCCAGAACATCGTGTTGTGGAACCGCACGAACGGCTGTTGCACCTCGCGACTGCGCGACTTCAAAGTGTTTGTCTCCGATGTCGACATGAGCGGCATGACCTTCGCTCAGCTCGAATCGAGCGGCCAGGTCTGGGAGTCAACGCTGTATGGCGAGCTTGCCGGAGCGAGCCTCGACGTCCCAGTCGGTACCACCGGACGGTACGTCCGGGTGATGTTCAACGGAAACGGCTCCAACCGGGCTCTCTCGTTGGCCGAAGTCCAGGTCTTTGCCATCCAGTAGGGCGCCGCACAGCCATTCGGCGAACGGTGAGTCCGGACGTCTCGAAGTGGAGCTATGATTGCCCGCCTATGAGCAGTCGTACCCTTGTCCTCTGTAAGCCTGATGCGGTCGAGCGCGGTCTCGTCGGCACCATCGTGTCCCGGTTCGAGCAGCGTGGATTCACCATCGCCGCAATGGACCTTCGCACCCTCACCAGCGAAACCCTCGACCAACACTACGAGGAGCACCTCGAGCGCCCGTTCTACCCCGACCTGAAGGCGTTCATGGGTCGCGGTCCTGTCGTAGCCATGGTGATCGAGGGGCCGACCGACGAAACATTCGCTCTGGTCCGCTCAATGATGGGTGCTACCAACCCTGCAGATTCCGCTCCGGGCACGATTCGCGGCGATTTCGGCATCGAGATGACCGAGAATCTGATCCACGGGTCCGACAGCAATGAGTCAGCTTCGCGCGAGATTGGAATCTTTTTCCCCGGTTTGACATGACCGTAAAGGGCATAAAGTTGCCTTTGCGAGCCATGTTGCTAATGTTGCTAATGTGAAAACGCTCTGACCTGCCCTTTTAGGGCAATAGGGGTGTCTCGTTGCCGTTTGGTTACGGCGCTGATCTAAGATCTCCAACGGAGTAGGGGCCTTCCGGCTCCTCACACGGATCTAGAGGCAGCGCGTCAAACATGGTAGATATGCTCAGCTCGATTGGCATGGTGATGGGCCGCGACATGGCGGTCGATCTCGGTACCGCCAACACGCTCGTGTATCTGCGGGGCGAAGGCATCGTTCTTGACGAACCTTCGGTGGTGGCGGTCAATGCCATCGACGGCCGGCCCCTCGCGGTCGGTGCCGAGGCAAAACGCATGATCGGCCGCACGCCAAGTCATATTCAAGCCATCCGGCCGCTCAAGGATGGCGTCATCGCTGATTTTGATATCTGCGAAAAAATGCTGCGCTACTTCATTCAGAAGGTGCATCACCGCAAGTGGGCAAAGCCCCGGATGGTTATCTGTGTGCCTTCGGGTATCACCGGTGTCGAGCGCCGTGCGGTGCAGGAAGCAGCCGAATTCGCTGGCGCCCGCAAACCGGCGTACATCATCGAAGAACCAATGGCCGCAGCCATCGGCGCCGGGTTGCCAGTGCAGGAACCTACCGGAAACATGATCGTCGACATCGGCGGCGGCACCACCGAGGTGGCGGTCATCTCGCTTGGCGGCGTGGTCGCCAGTCAGTCGGCTCGCACCGGCGGCGATGACCTCGATGACTCGATCATCCAGTACATCAAGAAGGAATACAGCGTGGCGCTTGGCGAGCGCACCGCCGAGGAGATCAAGATCGCTCTCGGATCGGCCTGGCCGCTTCGTCAGGAGATGCAGTCGGAAATTCGCGGCCGCGACCTGGTGTCGGGTCTGCCCAAGACCATCGTGATCAACACCAACGAGATCCGCGAAGCCATCGAAGAGCCGGTCTCGGCAATCTGCGATGCCGTGAAGCTGACCCTCGACAAGACCCCTCCCGAACTGGCGGCCGACATCATGGAGCAGGGCATCACCCTCGCAGGCGGCGGCGCGCTACTGAACGGGCTCGATGCACGACTCCAGAGCGAAACCGGCATGCCGATTTCCATCGCTCCGGACCCGCTGTACTCGGTGGCCCTTGGATCCGGACAGTCACTTGAGGAGTTCGAAGCGCTGAAGGGCATTCTCTTCTCCTCAAGCATGGGATAGCCGGGAAGCCGGGACCCAACGATGGCAGCGCCTACTCATCGCGGTCGCCCGTGGTACACCGTCGCGCTGCTCATCCTCACAGCGCTCACGCTTCTGACCCTTGACC
>CAZGVQ010000343.1:0-4631 GCA_964529355.1 uncultured Acidimicrobiales bacterium | reverse complement strand
AGCATGTGGACCTCATCGAGGAGATACACCTTGTTGCGACCGGGGGTACCCAGCGCAACCTTGGCCAGCAGGTCTCGGATGTCATCGACCTTGTTGTTCGATGCAGCATCGAGTTCGTGCAGATCGAATGAACTGCCCGATTCGACCGCAAGACACGAGTCGCACTCGCAGCACGGCTCGCCATCGGTGACGTTCTGGCAGTTGAGGACCTTGGCCAGCAGGCGGGCCGTGGTGGTCTTTCCTGTTCCGCGGGGTCCGCTGAGCAGATACGCGTGTCCGACCCGCTCGTCGCGTACCGCGTTCTGGATGGTGCGCCGAACGTGTTCCTGACCTTTGACGTCGGAGAACCGGGCGGGTCGATAGCGGCGGTAGAGGGACTGGTACTCCATAGAACGCGCGAGCCTAGTGGGCGCTAGCGACAGTCGCCGACGAGGACTCCGGGGTGCGCCAGCGCTCGGCTGCTAGTTCGGCAGCACGAAGAAGGCGATGGCCACGTAGTGCACGGCCGCGCCCGCAATAACCAGCAGGTGGAAGATCTCGTGATACCCAAACCACCGGGGCCATGGGTTGGGCTTGTGGAGCGCGTAGATGATGGCACCCAACGTGTAGAGGCCGCCGCCAACGATGATGAGCACGAATCCGGCGACACCAAGGGCATCCCACACATCGCCCACCACAGCGACAGCTGCCCAGCCGGTAATCACGTACGGCAGGGCGATGACCGGGTACGGCGCGTTGGTCCACAGCACCCGACTGGCGATACCCAACAGTGCACCGGTCCACACCACGCCCAGCAGAATGAGGCCGGTACGACGGGGTAGCTCGAGCAAGGCCACCGGCGTATAGGTGCTGGCGATGGCCACAAAGATCATCGAGTGATCGAGTCGCCGGAGCAACAGATGGGCCTTGGGCGACCAGTCGCCCCGGTGAAGCAGCGCACTCACGCCAAACAACGCCGCGATGGCGTAGGCGTACTCGGCGGCCACGAAGCGAGCTGCAACGCCCGGCGAGAACACGATGAGAATGGGCGCAAGGGTCATCGCCGCAACAAACGCCACGAAGTGCGACCAGCCGCGGAGCTTTGGTTTGCTGGCCTGGTCGGCCGACGTCGAATTCGACGAACCCGAAGGAGCCACAGCGGTTGCGGTCATAACACCAAGGGTATTGCAACCAACCCGACCGAGCACCCTCGCCCAACCAACAGCCCCAAAGTGGCCCCAAAGTGAATGTGGTGTCTGACACCCCATTCACTTTTCTAGTTGTCTTGCATTGCTTGGATGATGGCCTCCACTGAGGTGTCGACGTCGGCGGTGGTGGTGTTGGTGTCGGAGACGCTGATTCGCATGGCTCGGCGTCCGTGCCAGGAGGTGCCGCCCATCCAGCACACTCCCGACTCCTGCACCCTGGCGATCACGGCATCGGTGGTCTCGTCGTCGCCGAAGGCCACCAGTGCCTGGTTGAGCACCACCGGAGCGAGCAGCTCTGCGCCTGCGTCGACCAGTTTGGTTGCGAAGCGCTCGGCCGCCTGGCAGGTGTGTTCGATTGCGTCTGCGATACCAGCCCGACCCTCGCTGGCCAGAATCGCCCATACCGGAACCCCCCGAGCGCCCTGACTCATCTGCAAGCCCATGTTCATCAACGGTCGTGAATCGTCGACCACCTCGACATATGCCGCATCCATGCTCATCGATTTCCGCAGCGCCGCGGGGTGACGAACGATCACTGCGCCGCAGTCATACGGCGCGTTGAGCCACTTGTGTCCGTCGGTGGCCCACGAGTCAGCCAGGTCGACACCGTCGACATGTTGTCGGCGCTCGGGCGCGGCATTGGCCCACAAACCAAACGCGCCATCCACGTGCACCCAGGTGTTGTTGCGTTCGAGCTGCCCGATGATTTCGCGAAAGGGATCGCTGTGGCCGGTGTTGACGTTGCCGGCTTGAAGGATGACCAGGGTGGGTCCAGTTGTCGACGGGAGGGCGTCGGCGCGCATACGACCAAACTCGTCGGCGGGAACCCTGATGACCGAGTCGGTGCCCAAGCCCGCGACGCGAAGCGTCTTGGTTACCGACACGTGGACCTCGTCGGACACAACCACGGTCAGCGGGGGCGCGCCGAGCAGACCTTTTCCGCGAACATCCCACCCTGCCTGCTCGAGCAGGTGATCGCGAGCGGTGACGATTCCGGTGATGTTGGCGATGGTGGCACCGCCACAGAAGCTGGCCACCGACTCGGTGGGCAAGCCAAGCACATCCACCAGGAGTGCAGCTGCCGCGCGATCGATTGCCGCGGCAGCCGGCGACATCACCGGCAGAGCAACGTTCTGATCCCACGCACCACTGACTACCGACGCCGCCAAACCCACCGGGGTTACGCCGCCATTGACGAACCCGAAATAGCGTCCGCTGGTCTGGCGCATGGTGGCCGGACCCCCGAGCTCGTCGAGCATGGCAATCGCCGCGTCGGCAGCAACGGGCGCATCGAGCGACACGTCGCCAAACGCCGCAAGCGCTTCGAGTTCTGCGGCGCCTGGGGTGACCGCGCTCGAGCGGTCGAGTTCGACGTAGCGTTCTGATGCTGCGACAGCCTGTCGGAGTAGCTGGATCTTGTGCGAGACCTGCGTCGCACCAGTGGGACTGGCGGGGTCTGTTGGTTCTGCCATTGCTGCAGTATGGGACAGATCGGGAAATGACGGGAGCGCAATACGCCGCTGTCCTACCCTTCGAGCATGAGCGCCCCCGAACCAGCTGAGCTCGACGCCGAGTTCGCCCAGCACTTCGGGCGGACGAAGGCATCGCTCATCGACGCCGCTTCGGATACCGACCTGGCCATCCAGACCGGTGGGGCCTACCTGCCAGGCGTCGTTTCGATGCCCGACGCCACACATATGGCCGTGGCCCGCGAGACCCGCATCGAGACCTTCATCGTGTCGGCCGATGGCGATGTTTCGCCGACGGGCTCCGATGCCGATCTCATCGAACTCTTCACGCCCACCGCTACGGAAGTGGCACGACGAATCCTCGCCAGCTGTACCCAAAACGACATCATCCTCGAGGGTGACTCGTACCTCACCGCCTCGGTGACACCGGTGAGCGAGGTGATAGGCGACCCCCATTTCGACGATCAGCAATTCGATGCTGCCGATGGCGTTGGCCTCGTCGCCATCGTGGCCGACATCGATGGCTCGCGAGTGGCCACCGAGCCGGTCATCCACGCTGGTGCCAGCACGGGTCTACCCCTCGAGGTCAACGACGAGGTTTTCGAAGCGTTTGCCGTCGGCGATATCGCGCAACAACACACAGCGGCCAACCGCATCGTGGTGTTTCCCCAGTTCGCGCAGCTGCACTCCGGGCCGCCGCTGGCCAGCACGACAACCGGCGACAACGGCAACGTGCGTTGCATGGTCGTCTTCCGAGCGCGCACCGCACCATCGGCCGACGACGCTTCGAAGGACTGATCGATGACCGCCGACTTTCACGCACTGCATCAGGAAGGCACATTCCTGCTGGTGAACGTGCACGACGCCGGAACCGCAACCCTGGCCGAAGCTGCCGGTGCGGTCGCTGTGGGCACCACCAGCTCAGGCCATGCGTACTCCATTGGTCGGCGCGACGCCGAGGGCGCGCTCTCGAAGGGCGAAGCCATCGGTCGCGCCGCAGAAATCTGCGCGGCCGTCGACATCCCGGTGAGCGTCGACGCCGAGAACGGATGGGGCCATACGCCCGAAGACGTTTCGGCAACCATCGCTGAGCTGGCCGACATCGGCGCCGCCGGCGCCAGCATCGAAGACTGGTCGGGCGATGCATCGATTGGGTTCTACGAGCGCGAACTCGCGCTCGAACGGGTCGTTGCGGCGATCGAGACGGCACGCTCCCTCGACCGGCCCTTTGTGATCTGCGCCCGGGCCGAAACCCTGCTGCATCCGGATGCCCACGATGATTCGATTCCTCCCCTCGAAGAAGCGCTAGCCCGGTTGCAGTCATTCGCCGAAGCAGGCGCCGACTGTATGTACGCACCCGGAATCCGCGACATCGACACGTTTGGCCGGGTGGTGGTGGAAGCGGGCGGACCTGTCAACGCGCTACTGGGCGTCGGCGGACCCATCACAATGGACGACGCACGACGTATTGGCGTACGACGGGTCAGCGTCGGCGGCTCGCTGTATCGGGCGACGATGGCGGCGTTTCAGCAACACGTTCGACAACTGCTGGAGACGGGGTCGTTCGTGGTCGAACCGCCGCCTATTCCCGATGCAGTGATCTCGGATCTCTTCCCATGAGTCGACCAGCCCATCTGGTGAATTCGATCTCAATGTGTCCAGGTGCTTGCCGATCTGAGACAGGTGACGGGGCCACAAAAAGGCAGTGATCAAGGCGTTGTTTTCGCGCCCTTCCCAGCCTCGCGTCAAGCCCTGCGGCGACGTGATCTCTTCCAGCTCGTAAAGATCCTTCTGCTCGTACCCGTCGTGACGCTGGCTCTGGTGATCGGGGCCGAGTTGATCCCCGACGAAACGATGGCCAACGCGCTCGTGGCGGCGGGCGACGACGGCCCGCTCAACGGCGCCAACCACGCGGTGACGATTCTGAGTACCCGCGCCGACCGCTGGACCGAATGCACGGCACTCACCATGGGGC
>CAZGVQ010000342.1:0-4637 GCA_964529355.1 uncultured Acidimicrobiales bacterium | reverse complement strand
GCCGCCATGGCGGCGCCGACCTTGAGGCAGATCTGGTTCATGGGCCAGTTCCACGGCGTGATGAGCGCAGCGACGCCGGCGGGCTCCAACGCCACGAGGTGCTCGGGACCATCGAGCTCGCGAACGAACTCCATGTCGGCGAGTTCTCGCGCGAAGGTCTTGAGGTGGTTGAGGCCTACGGGAGATTGGGCGTTGCGTGACAGGGCCAGCGGCGCTCCCATTTCCTCGGAGATCGCGGCCGACATCTCGTCGATGCGGCCGGTGAACACCGCGACGAGTCGATCGATTGCGTCGACCCGTTCGGCCGGGTCGGTGGTGGACCATGCGTCAAAGGCGCCTCGCGCCGCCAGCACGGCCTCGCCGACCTCGTCCGCGGTGGCCCACGCGGTTTCGGTGAATGCCTGTTCGGTCGAGGGGTTGTACACGGGATGGCGCTCGGAGGAGGCGGCCTCGTGCCACGCGCCGTCGATGTAGAAGCTGGTCGTAGTCATGGGTCGAGACTCTAGCTGCCCCGACTATCAACGATTCGGAACGTACAGTAGGAGGACTATGAAACGACGACGTTCTCTCTGGTTTGGTTCTGTGGCGATTGCCCTGGCGATGATTCTTACGGCATGCGGATCCGATGACTCGGAGCCAGCATCCGCAGCGCCCGAAGCCGATACCGAAACCGAATCGGCATCAGCGGCTGATTCGGAGGAAACCGATGTTGTCCCCGAAGGTGGCGAGGTCGACGACCGGACCCCCGAAGAGATCGCCGAAGACCAGCTCGACCTGATGATGGTGCAGCTGGGTCTCACCGACCTCGAGAACATCGGCAACTGTGTGGTCGAGCGACTCGACGCCGAGGGTATTCCGCTCACCGGCCAGGGTTCTCCTGAACTTGCCGCGCTCGTTGGCTGCGATCCGAGCGTTATCGACAACATGATCGAGATCAATCCGGCGGCCGCCGAGCCCGAGACGGTTTCGTGTTTGTCCTTTGAGCTCGCTGATTGGATCGGCAGTATTCCGCTGGCCGACTCTGAAGCGTTCTTCCAGGGTGCCAGCCCGCCGCCAGAGCTCATCAGCGCACTGGCCGAGGGTTGCGACCTCGCCGAAGACGAGGTCACCTCAATCCTCAGTCAGTAGTCGACGCCTCAGCTCCAGGGATACGGGCTGTTCGACACGGGGTGAAGCTCGCCTTTTTCGTATCGGCTGTAGCGGAACGGCTTGAGCAGTGCCTGCGGTTGGCCGCTCAACTCTTTGGCAACCAGCGCGCCAACGCCGAGCATCTTGTAGCCGTGATTCGAATCGCAGATGAAGTAGGCGTTCTCGGCGAAGGTGTCGAACACGGGAAAGCTGTCGGGGGTGAAACTGCCGATGCCACCTGACGGTTCCTGCTTGATGAGTCCGCTCTTGCCTTCGAAGCGCTTGTGGCAGTGCGAGAGTGCTGCGGTCCACGTGCGATAGAAATCGCCGCCGACGACGAAGTCGGGCGACTCGGGTCCATACGGATCCACCGCCACCTCAAGGGCCGGCTTGTCGACGATGTAGGGCATATAGCCGCCCTGGACGCCCCCAAAGGAGAAGTCGGGCTTGTAGTAGATGCCCCACGGCCCTTCGGTGACCAGTTCGCCATCGTCGTCGTACAGCGGCGCATCGGTGTCGATGTGAATAACCGGCGGCATGTTGCCTTCGTTGTCGACGAGATACCCCGGGTCGACGCCGAGCACACCTTCTTGCAGCGCCCAGTAGGTCCACGTGTTCACGTCGTGCACTTCGCCGTCCGGGCCTTTCACCGCCGTCGCCACCGGAAGGTCGAGCATGGCCCAGAACTTCTGCACCCAGGGGCCCACGGCGACCACCACATGGTCACAGGCAACCGAGCCCTGGTTGGTCTCCACCGAAGTCACGGCGCCGGTTGCGTCGGTGCTGAGTTCGTGCACCTCAATGCCGCCCAGAACGCTGACCCCAGCTGCCCGCACCTTGGCCAGCAAACCCTCGAGCGACTTCCTGTTGTTCGCATAGCCGCCCTTTTTCTCATGTAACACCGAGGTGATGCCCTGCGCCCGCCAGTCATGAAAGAGGCCCTCCATGTACAGCTTGGATTCATCGGCGCCCTCGATGAACACCGATTCGTAACCGATGGCCTGTTGCTGTTCGTAGATCGAGCGAACGTCGTCGCGCATGCCCTCGTGGCTGATCTGCATGTAGCCAACCGGATGGTATGAGAACGCCTCGGGGTCGGACTCCCAGATTCCTACCGAATGGGCCATGAGTTCGCGCATGGCCGGTTGGAAGTAGTTGTTGCGGATAACGCCACACGCAATACCCGATGCGCCCGCGCCGACGTTGGTTTTGTCGATGACGATGATGCGGTCGCCGGACCCCCGTTGCTGCGCCAGGTGCAGCGCGGTGGACAGCCCGTGAATCCCGGCTCCGATGATGACGTGGGTGGCACTGGCAGGAAGCGCCGGCTGCGTTGTATTCATGGCACCACGGTACAAAACAACGCTGCGGCTGCGAGGCGAATCCGCCCGACTACGAATTCACCATCCGTCTGGCGGGAACCACGACCGGCTCGGGTTTGGCGATCGGCCGGACCACATCGAAATAGAGCGAGATGCCGAGCGCTGCGATGAACGCCTCGGTCATCTGAGCCAGCCAATCCATCAGCGGATCGAGAATGGACGGCTGGATTCCCACCTGTACCAACAGCGGTACCGAGGCCAGCACGCCGTACCAGACGAACTGCGGCAGTCGACCCCGCTGGCGAGAAACCAGGTCGAAGTACAGGGGGATGAGCACCGTGGCCCCAAAGGCCTCGGAGTTCTCTTCGAGCCACACCGCAGTCGACTCGCCGAACATCTGAGCGGGAAGCGGTTTGTAGGTCACCACGATGACCAACACGACCACGGCGTAGTAGCTGAGGCGAGCGATGCGGTTCTGGGTCGACGCGCCAATCGCCCACAGCTTGTTGTGCGGGAAGAAGCTGCGCGACCAGGCGAGGTAGAGCGAGATCACGATGGCCGCCGCAAGCGCCTCTTTCAGGGTCACGATCTGGTTGGGGATCCCCGTATCGAACGCGAGCACCAGCGACAGACCGATCAGTGCGGCGAACCAGGCCGTGAACCATCCGGACGGGGTGTGTTGGCGGAAGGTTGGGTGCTCGCGCGAAGCCGGGTGCCCACCCGTTGCAAACCACTCCCAGAACAGCGGGATCAGCATCATGGCGTACGCCTCGCTCTGGCGCCGAACGAACTTTGCTCCGCCTTCGCTGACGATCGCCGCGAAAATGTCGAGATGCATGACCGTGCTGAGTCCCAGCACGGCAACGTAGAAGAGGGTGCGTCGCGACACCGGCTCCTATCGGCCTGTGATCAATGTTTCGAAGAATGTTCGGAAGCGAATGTTCAGAAGGGAATGCTCACGAGTCAAACACCGTCCGGGTGATCCATTCGGCAAGCATCGCTGGTTTCTCGGAGCCTTCGAGTTCGACGGTCATCGTTTGGGTGAAGTCGACGTTGTTGCCTTTGAGCTTTACGTCGGCCATCTGCGCGCTGAGCCGAACCCGGGCGCCCGCAGGTACCGGCGAGAGGAAGCGGACCTTGTCGAATCCGTAGTTGATGCCCATCACGACACCTTCGGGAATCGGGTCGCCCTTGCTCATCTGCGCGTTCAGCGGTACCAGGAGCGAGAGGGTGAGCATGCCGTGGGCAATGGTGCCTCCGAACGGCGTCTCTTTGGTGGCTCGCTCGACATCGATGTGAATGAACTGATGGTCATCGGTGGCATCGGCGAACTGATTGATGCGTTCCTGGCTGACCTCCATCCAGTCGCTGGTGCGAGGGTCGCCTCCGATTTTGCTCTGCTGGCTGTCGAAGAATGCTTGTGCGTTGCTCATGGGCCGCAATCTATACCGGGTGAGCCACCAACGCCCGTGGAGCCGCTAACGCCGGCGGATTCCCTAAGCTTGTCGGATGCGTCAATTTCATTCTCGTTTCTCCTTTCGCCTGTTCCTCGCTCTTGTCACGCTGTCGCTTGTTGCGGCGGCGTGTGGAAGTAGCGGCGATGCTGCGGCAGATGTCGATACGGCTGTTCGTCCCGAGATCTTGGTTCCCGATGGCGATCCGCCGGTCGAGCTGGTGATCGAGGATCTCGTCGTCGGCGACGGCGAGGAAGCGGTTTCCGGTGCGTCGATCAACGTCGACTACGTCGGCGTCTCCTGGTCGACCCAGGAGGAGTTCGACGCATCCTGGGGTCGCGGCGAGTTCGGTTTCAGCCTCGGCGTCGGACAAGTCATCCCGGGTTGGGACGAAGGTGTCCAGGGCATGCGTGTCGGCGGTCGCCGCCAAATCACGATTCCGCGCGAGATGGCCTATGGACCCACTGGAGCCGGGGGAGCGATCGGCCCCAACGAGACCCTCATCTTCGTGGTCGACCTTCGAGGCATCAACTAGTCGTCTGCATCGGCGGTCGGTTGATTGCCGCTAGAGTCGCCGCATGCAAGACACTTCAGTGAAGCCCGAAATCACCGTTCCCGGCGGCGAACCGCCGGTGAACCTCGTCGTCGAAGACCTCGTCATCGGCGACGGACCCGAATGCAGCAGCGGTCAGACCGTCAACGTCGACTATGCCGGCGTCTCCTGGTCTACCGG
>CAZGVQ010000341.1:0-4650 GCA_964529355.1 uncultured Acidimicrobiales bacterium | reverse complement strand
GGGTGACGGCCTTTGGGGGCGATGCGGCCACGAGCAGCCGGCTCGGGTGGCCGACCCAGCGGTCAGCGGCCCAATGGGCGAGGTCGACGATGTCGGCCGAGGGGCCGTAGCCGGTCACCTTGGTGAGTGGCCGAAGCGATACTCCGGCAGTGGGCTCGACATCTTCGGCGACCACCCAGCCGCGGAGGCGACGCCCGCCCAGATCGAACCGCACGATCGAGCCCACCTGCACAAGGGCCTTGTTGGCATCGGACCACGAGTCGGGCACCACGTAGTCGAAAGTCTTGGTGATGCCGGTGACATCGGGGAGCACGCGAACGACCCGCCCAGCCGGCTGCTCAACGGGAGCAGCTGACGCAGGCGGGTCAGTGGGTTCGTCGTCGAATTCGATCAGCCGGCCCTGGCCGGCAGATGACGCAGTGATTTAGAGCCCCAGGGCCGACTTGAGGTCGCCGGCACGGTCGGTGCTCTCCCAGGGGAAGCCACCGTCGTTGTCGGTACGACCAAAGTGGCCGTAGGCCGCAGTGCGCTTGTAGATCGGACGGCGAAGGTCGAGGTCGCGCAGGATGGCTGCGGGTCGAAGGTCGAAGACCTGATCGACGGCTTCGGCGATCTTGGCCGGGTCGACGTTTTCGGTGCCGAACGTTTCGACCAGGACCGACATTGGCTTGGCGACACCGATCGCGTAAGCAACCTGTACTTCGCAACGACTTGCGGCACCGGAGGCAACCACGTTCTTGGCAACCCAACGCGTTGCGTAGGCAGCCGAGCGGTCGACCTTGGACGGGTCTTTGCCCGAGAATGCCCCACCACCGTGGCGGGCGGAGCCGCCGTAGGTATCGACGATGATTTTGCGGCCGGTGAGGCCGGCGTCGCCCACTGGGCCGCCGATCACGAAACGGCCGGTCGGGTTGACGTAGACCTCGTAGTCGTCGTCGGCGAACTGCTCGGGAATGACCGGGCGGATCACGTTCTCGATGAGATCGGGGCGGATCATCGAGTCACGGTCGATACCGTCGTTGTGCTGGGTCGAGACCAGGACGGTCTTGAGCGCAACCGGCTTGTTGTCTTCGTATTCGAAAGTGACCTGGGTCTTGCCGTCGGGGCGAAGGTAGGGAACCGTGCCGGCCTTGCGAACCTCGGACAGCTTCTCGGCCATGCGGTGTGCCAGGTGGATGGGCAACGGCATGAGCTCGGGAGTTTCCTCACACGCGTAGCCGAACATCATTCCCTGGTCGCCAGCGCCCTGCTTGTCGAGGTCGTCATCCTCACCGGCTTGGCCGGAGCGAACTTCCTCGGAGTCATCGACACCCTGTGCGATATCGACCGACTGTTCGTCGAGGGACACCATGACACCACAGGTATTGCCATCGAAACCGAACGACTCACGGTCGTAGCCGATCTCGTTGATGGTGCCACGGACGATCGAGGGGATATCGACATATGCCTTGGTGGTGATCTCGCCAGCCACGACAGCGAGGCCGGTGGTGACGAGGGTCTCGCAGGCCACCCGGCTGGCGGGGTCCTGGGCGAGTAGCGCATCGAGGATGGAATCCGAGATCTGATCGGCCATCTTGTCTGGGTGGCCTTCGGTTACTGACTCCGAAGAGAAGGTCCAACGACTCATGAAAATTTACATTCCTATCGTGTTCTGTTTGCCCATGGGATGGGAACCCATCTGTAGCAGCTACGTGGTCTGTTCTAGGTAGTGGCCGCCTGAGCGGCAACAACCTGGTCGAGTACGGCTCGTGCAATGACCGCTTTGGATGCGAGGGGCACGCTGTGCTCTTCGCCCTTGGCAGTCAAGATGAGTACCTCATTCGTGTCATGCCCGAACCCGACCTGGGGAGCGGACACGTCGTTTGCAACCATGAAGTCGACGCCCTTGCGGGTGAGTTTTCCGGCTGCGTTGTCCCGGAGATCCGAGGTTTCTGCTGCAAAGCCGACGATCATCTGATCGGGACGCCGAGTGGCGCCGACATTGGCCAGAATATCCTCAGTAACCTCAAGAGTCACATCCGGAACACCTCCGGCCTTTTTGATCTTTCCGGCCGCCGCGTCGGTGGGGCGAAAGTCGGCAACAGCGGCTGCCATGACCAGAACGTCGGCGGTTGGCATGGCTTCGCGGACCGCAACCGACATCTCCGCTGCGGTTTCGACCTTCACCACCTCAACGCCGGGAGGAGTCTCGCGATCGACGGTGCTGATAAGGGTCACCTGCGCACCTCGCGCTGCGGCTTCGTCGGCGATTGCATACCCCTGCTTGCCCGAGGACCGGTTGCCGATAAAGCGCACCGCGTCGATGGGTTCGCGGGTTCCGCCGGCAGTGACCACAACCTTCTGCCCGGCGAGCGAGTCGTGTACCCCTGCCGCCACCGCCTCGATGGTTCGCACGATGGTTGCGGGGGCCCCAAGTCGACCTTTGCCGATGTCTCCGCCAGCGAGGCGGCCCTGTTCGGCCGGGACGATAACCACTCCCCTGCTGGCCAGGACCTCGAGGTTCTCTTCGACCGCAGGGTGCTCCCACATCTCGGTGTGCATAGCCGGGGCGAGCACCACCGGGGCGGCGGTGGCGATGAGGGTGGCCGTCATGAGGTCGGCGGAACGCCCGGTGCGGTAATCGCTGATCACCCGGGCGGTGGCGGGCGCAACGACGACGATGTCGGCCTCCTGGCCGAGACGGGTGTGAGGGATCGGATTGGCATTGTCGGCGAACAGACCCATCTGCACGGGTTCGGAACCCAGCGCTGAGAAGGTGGTCTTGCCCACAAAGTTGAGTGCGCCCTTGGTGAGCACCGGCGAAACGTGGGCCCCGGCATCGACCAGGCGGCGCATGACCTCGATGGCCTTGTACGCGGCGATTCCACCGCTGACGCACAGAACGATTCGTTTCCCGGCAACCGGTGAGGCGGACTCGGGAGGTGTCTCAGTCGACATGGGTACCTATCGGCTTCCCGACAGGCCAGCTGACCTGCTGGGCCTACTCGGCTTCTTCTTCCTCAGGGGCTTCTTCGGGCTCATCGACCTTCTCGACAGCCACGATGACGTCGGCGCCGATCTCTTCGAACGCTACCGAGAGCGATTTCCGGGCGGTGGAGGTGACCTGTGGCGGTACTGCCTTACCGAGGCCATCGCCGAGCTGTCCGAAGTAGGAGTTGATCTGGCGGGCCCGTTGCGAGCTGAGGGTGACCAGGCGGAACTTGGAGTCGGCCTTTTCGAGGAGATCCTCGATCGGTGGCCTCATGAGTTGATCGTGTTTTTGCGCCATGGCGGTACTCCTCTAGCGATGCGACTCTTCAGTGTAACGCCTCGCTACAGCGCCCACCCTACTGGTCGTCAGAAAGACCCGAGCGGGCATTCTCTATCAGCGCAGCCACCTCGGCTGAGCATCGCTCGATGTTGTCGTTGATGACCGTGATGTAGCCGAACTCGGCGGCCTTCTCGCGTTCGAGGTGCCCTCGCTCGAGGCGTGATTCGACCTTTTCGGGGGGATCGCCACGGCCTTCGAGCCGGACCCGCTGTTCATCGACCGATGGGGTGTCGACAAAGATCAGAAGTGGATCGTCGTACCGCTCGGCGATGGCGGCACCGCCGAAGACGTCGATCTCGAACACCACGTCCTTTCCCGCTGGCGGATCGGGGACCGGCGTGCCTTGTCGGTAGTCGAGAAAGTCAACCCATTCGAGGAAGCCACCGGCTTCGATATGTGCGTCGAACTCCGCTCGAGTCACAAAGTTGTACGCCTCGGGATCTTCGCCAACACGGGGTGCACGAGACGACCAGCTGCGGCTGAGCCACAGACGGTCGTCGGTCGTCATGAGGTGATCGACCAATGTTCCCTTGCCGGCCCCGCCTGGTCCGGAAACCACGATGAGAACGCGGTCGTCGATCGAGGACCCGGCGGCATCATCAGTGGGGGACGTCACATGTACTCCAGAGGCGCTCTATGGCGAGCGAACGAAACGGCAGAACCGCCTCGAATACTACTGGTCGCCGAAGAGTGCGAGCAGTTTCTCGCGCTGTTGGTCGCCGAGACCACGAAGTCGCCGCGACTCTGCAATGCCAATTTCTTCCATCGTTCGGCGGGCCTTGACCTTGCCGACGCCAGGGAGAGATTCGAGCACTGCCAACACCTTGGTCTTCGCGATGACCTCATCGGAAGCTGCCTGGTCGAGCACCTCGGAGAACGAGAGCGAGCCCATCTTGAGGCGCTCCTTCATCTCGGCTCTGGCTCGACGGACCACCGCTGCTTTTTGGAGCGCGGCTTGTCGTTGTTCAGGGGTGAGAGTTGGTGGCTTTGCCATAGGTTGCACCGTATCCGGATGACGGCCACTTCAGTGGTCGCCACTCACGCTACGAACAGCGTTCAGGAAAGTTCTGCGACCAATTGCTCTGCTGCGGCGATGGGATCCTCGGCCTGAGTGACCGCGCGGCCCACTACCAGCAGGTCAGAACCGCCGTCGCTGGCTTCCTTTGGAGATGCGGCGCGGGCCTGATCGTGCACCGGACCGCCGGCGAAACGAATGCCCGGTGTCACCCGCTTGAGGCGTGGTGCGTAGGCGTACACATCCTTGAGATCGCTCACCGCACACACGATGCCGGTGCAACCCGCTTCGACCGCCAACCCGACGCGCTTGGGCAGAATGTGTT
>CAZGVQ010000340.1:0-4670 GCA_964529355.1 uncultured Acidimicrobiales bacterium | reverse complement strand
GGCTTTGGCTTTGCTGGTGTCGACACAGCGGCGGGGTTGACCGTCGGGTTTCGACGCGTCCCATTCGATACGGCCTTCAAAGCCCACCAGATCGACGATGGTCTCCACCAGGGATTTGATAGGAATCTCTTCGTGGGCGCCGAGGTTCACCGGGTCCGCACCGTCGTAGTGTTCGCTGGCCATCACGATGCCCCGTGCGGCGTCGTCGACGTACAGAAATTCGCGGCTCGCTGTGCCCGTACCCCAGACCTCGATGGAGTCCGCGTTGGCATCGCGGGCTTCGACGGCTTTTTTGATGAGCGCCGGGATCACGTGCGAGACGCTGGGATGAAACTTGTCGCCCGGGCCATACAGGTTGGTGGGCATCAGGTAGATGCCGTTCTGTCCGTACTGGGCCCGGTTGGCCTGAAGCTGCACGAGTTGGGCGAGTTTGGCGATGCCGTAGGGGGCGTTGGTTTCCTCGGGGTAGCCGGTCCACAACGAATCCTCGGCGAAGGGCACCGTGGTGAACTTCGGGTAGGAGCAGATGGTGCCGACCACCACGATCTTGGCGGTTGACGCCTGCCGTGCCGCCTCGATGATGTTGGTGCCGAGCAGCAGGTTGTCGAGGTACAACTCGCCGGGGCGTTCCATGTTGGCGCCGATTCCGCCGACCGTGGCCGCCAAATGGATGATCAGGTCCGGCGTGTGGTCGGCGACGTAGGCGTTCGCGGTGTCACGATCGCGAAAATCGGTGACGGCGCTGCGGGGAGTCAGAACGTCGGGGCAGCCGCTACGGGCGAGCTGGGCGGTGACCGATTGACCCAGAAAGCCTGCGCCACCAGTGACAAGTACCCGCTTGTTTGCCCAGAATTCCGACATGCGGGTCAACTCTACAGGTCGCGAAGCGTGCGAGAATGCAGGCGATGGAAGGAACGAGGAACTGCCATGCAGGGCTGCTCGTCGAGCAGTGTTGGCATGAGGTTCCGGGCGGCACTGCGGGGGCGACGGTCGACCTGCTTCGAGCGTTCGCGGGACGCAACGACATTTCGGCCATCGGCATCGCCGCCCGCCACAAGGACGCGCCCGACCCGCACTACCGGGTTCCCGTGGAGGTCACGCATCTTCCGTTCCCTCGACAGGTGCTCTACCAGGCCTGGAGTAGGGGAGGGCGGCCAAAGCTCGAGTCCTATGTTTCGAATCTCGATCTGGTGCACGCGACCGGCGGCGTGATTCCCTCCACCAGCCGACCCTTGGTGGTCACCCAACACGACCTGGCCTGGATTCACCACCCGGGCATGTTCACCGCCCATGGCGTCCGGTTCTTTCGCCGATGTCTCGACCGCACCATCGAGCGCAGCCAGCTGGTGCTTGTGCCGTCAGCGGCCACCGGAGCCGACCTCGAGGCCAACGGGGTCCCCGCCGACCGAATCCGTGTGGTTCCCTGGGGCGTCGATCAGGCCAGAGCATCGACCGAGGAGGTGGAGCGCGTGCGGCTGAGGTTCGATCTTCCCGGCCGATACGTGTTGTCGGTGGGGACGCTCGAGCCACGAAAGAATCTTCGGCGACTCATCGAGGCGTTCTCTCGAGCCGCGCCAACCGACGTTTCGTTGGCGATCGTTGGGCCCGAGGGGTGGCAGGAAGATCTGGCGTCGGCCACCGCGCCGCTTGGCGATCGAGCGAAAACGCTCGGCTTTGTGTCGCGCTCGGACCTGGTTGCCCTCTACGGCGGAGCAGCAGCCTTCGTGTATCCGTCGCTGTTCGAAGGCTTTGGGCTTCCGGTGCTTGAGGCGATGGCTCAGGGGGCGCCGGTGGTGACGTCGGCTGGCACTGCCACCGAAGAACTCGCGACCGGCGGGGCCGGGCTGCTTGTGGACCCCACCGATACCGAGTCGATCTCCAATGCGATTGGCGATGTTCTTGTGGGTGGCGCCGAAGTGGACACGCTGGTCTCGGTGGCCAGCCAGCGAGTAGCCGACTACACCTGGCAACGGACCGCTGATCTGACCGTCGACGCCTACCGCGAGCTGCTGTGAGCGCTTCGGTAGGGATCAACCTGTTGTGGTGCGTGCCATCGGTGGTGGGCGGTACCGAGGAATACGCGGTCCGCACCACCATGTCGCTGCTCGATCAGGCGCCCGACGACATGGCGTTCACCCTCTTTGTGCTGCGGCCCTTTGCCGACGCCTACCCCGAGTTGTGTGCCATGTGCGATGTCGAAGTGGCCGAGATCGACGGATCGAACCGGCCACAACGCGTCTGGTACGAGACGACCTGGCTGCGTCACAAAACCCGTGAGCGTGGCATTCAGCTGCTGCACCATGTTGGCGGCACGATTCCCGCGATGCGTCCGGTGACCTCGATCCTGACCCTGCACGACCTTCAGCCGCTGGCGCTTCCGGAGAACTTCGGCCTCGTGAAGCGCAACTACCTTCGGGCCGCGATTCCTCGCTCGGTGGCCCGGGCAGAGGTGGTGGTGGTGCCCAGCGATTTCGTGGGCCGCGAGGTTATCGAACGGTTCGATCTTCGGCCCGAGCAGGTGGTCACCGTGTCCGCGGGGTATGACCTGCCGGTACTGCTCGACCTGGACGATCCTCTGGTGCCTGAAGCGGTCGCTGCGCTGGTCGAGGATCCCGACCCCTACTTCGTGTATCCGGCCATCACCCACCGACACAAGGACCATGCAACGGCGATCCGGGCCGTCGCGAAGGCTCGCGACGACGGAACCCCGGTGCGGCTGGTGCTCACTGGTGGTAGCGGCGAGGCGGATGGTTCGGTCGACTCGCTGATTGCCGAGCTCGATCTTGAAGATCTGGTGTGGCGGCTGGGTCGGGTCGAGCGGCGGGTGTTGGAGTTGCTGGTTGCTCGTGCCGAAGCACTGCTGTTCCCCAGCCGGTTCGAAGGGTTCGGTATCCCCGTGTTGGAGGCCATGGCACTGGGGTGTCCGGTTATCGCTGCCGACGCGACGGCGGTGCCTGAGGTCGGTGGCCGGGCGGTGGTGCTGGTTCCGCCCGGTGATGTGACGGCATGGACCGCCGCCATCGAGAACCGCGTGGGCAACGTTCCCGAGAGGAGCGAGGTCGCCGACGCCGGTCGCGTCCAGGCTGCGGCATTTGCCTGGAGTCGGGCCGGAGGACGGCTGCTCGACGTCTACCGCGGAGCGTTGGCGCTGTCCGCAATGGAACCGAGCCCATGAAGCTGCAGATCTTCGTGCCGCACTTCGCCCCCGACAACGCCCCGACCGGAGCGGTGATGACCGCAATCGTCGATGGTTTTGCCGAGCTAGGGCACGAGATCGAGATCGTGACGTCGTTGCCGTGGTATCGCGAAACAGCGATCGAGGCTGGGGTGGGAAGCTCGCTCGACTCGAGAAAACCGAATGGGGCCAGATTCGTCGGCTTCACCCGTTTCCCACCGACAAGGCCAACATTCCTGCCCGGGCCTTGGCGTTCGGAGGGTTCACGGGTCTGGCCGCTTCGTACGGAGTCACGTCGTCGTTTTCCGCCGACGTGGTGCTGGCCATGTCGCCGCCCATCACCCTCGGGTATGCCGGGTGGCTTTCGGCCAAGCGTCGCGGCGTTCCCTTTGTCTTCAACATCCAGGACGTGTTTCCCGATGTTGCGATCGAGCTCGGGGTGCTCAAGGGGAAGCGGGCCATTCGATTTTTTCAGGCGATGGAACGGAACCTGTACGGGCTGGCCGACGCGGTGACGGTGCTCTCCGATGACCTCGCCGACAACGTTCGGGGCAAGCTCGCCCAACCCTTTGGCAAAAGCACGAACGTTCGGATCATCCCGAATTTCGTCGACACCGACGCCATTCGCCCCACCCCTGCCGGCGACCCGGAGAACAGCTACCGCCACGAATTCGGTCTCACCGACAAAACCGTGGTCATGTACGCCGGAAACGTCGGCTTTTCTCAGTCGCTCGATCTGATGCTGGGCGCCGCGCGATCTTTGCAGAGCCGCGAAGACGTCGTCTTTGTGGTGAATGGCAACGGGTCAGCGCGCGACGGTTTCGAGCGCGACGCCCAGGACCTGTCCAACATTCGGTTCATCGACTATCAGCCCGTCGAGCGCCTACCCGAGGTGCTCGCGGCGGCCGATGTGCATCTGGTCCCGCTGAAACGAGGCCTGGCAAGAAGCAGCGTGCCGTCGAAGTTCTATTCGATTCTCGCCGCCGGTCGTCCGGTCCTGGCCAGTGTCGACCCGGGCACCGAATTGGCCAACCTCATCGAGTCCACCGGTTGTGGAATCGCGGTCGAACCCGACGATCCCGAGACGTTTGCCGGGGCGCTCGTGCGCCTGCTCGATGACGCTTCCTTGCGTCAGCGGTCGGGCGAGGCCGGAAGATCCTTTGTCGAGTCCTGGATCTCCCCGTTGGGTGTGGCCGAGCAGTACAGCGAGCTATTTGCCGAACTGCGTGGCGAACAGGAAAATTGACCTACCCGCCACCCGTTTCATAGTTGCGCACCGGTAGCGTGTTATGTCTATGGGTAAGGCATCTTCTTCAAAAAAGGTCGCACGGGCGGCGCGGGCCGGACAATCGCCGGGCAACAGCGAACGCCGGGACCTCGGGTTTCCAGCTCTGATGGGCGTAATCATCGTTCTGGGCCTTCTCCTGGTCACCTTCGCCCGCACAACCCGCGACGCCAGCGCCGACGCTCCGACGTTGGGCGACCACTGGCACGC
>CAZGVQ010000339.1:0-4674 GCA_964529355.1 uncultured Acidimicrobiales bacterium | reverse complement strand
CAGCTGCCGGGTCGATGTCGGTTGCCGTCACCGAGGCGGCGCCGAGCGTGGCGGCGGCAATGGCGAGCACGCCCGAGCCACTGCCGACGTCGAGCACCGAGTCCTCGGGTCGGATCTCGCGGGCGAGGGCTCGCAGGCCCAGCAAGGTGGTGGGGTGGCCACCGTGTCCGAAGGATGTGCCGGGGTCGATCACCAGCTCGGTCAGTCCGGCGCGCGGTTCGCCAGCCTCGAGCCAGGGTGGGCGGATCAGAAACGGGTCGTCGGTAACCACGCCGGCGTAGGAGTCCCAGGTGTTCAGGGGTGGCGACGGCGCCATCGACCACTCGACGTCGGCAGGCAATGTGGTGATTGCCGCTTGGGCGATGGCTTCCTCGTCGAACCCCACCACGCTGTCGTGTTCGCGTTCGAACACGCCGTTGGCGCCAGCCGCCCACATACCGTCGAGGATGACCGGGTCGATGGTGTCGATGGTGACTTCGACCGCTCCACTCACAACCCGAACACCCGAACTGCGTTGGTGCGGAGAAACCGTGGCCAAACATCGTCGCGGAAGCCCACGTCGTCGAGCTCGGCGAAGATTCGTTCGAGCGTGAGCGCCATGGGGTAGTAGCCGGCGTACATGATCTGGTCGCCGCCTCGGGTGTTGGCGAAGTCGATGATCTCGGTGGGGTAGTAGCGGGGCGCAAAGGCCGACGTCGCGTAGCTCAGGTTGGGCCACTTGAGCATCAGCTTCACCGCCAGCGCCTGCCACGGCTCGGCGCCGTGCCGCATCACCAGTTGGAGGTCGGGAAAGTCGTAGCAGACATCGTCGACGTGGCGGACGTGTTGTTCGTCCATGGGAAAGCGCGGTCCGGGCACGCCGGCGTTGGCCACGAGGGGCAGTCCCAACTCCACGGCCAACGCGTGAAACGGATACAGCAGCGCGTCGGCGATCGAACGGCGGGGCATCAGCCCGGCCTGGAACACACCGATGGCGGCCAAGCCGTGCTCGGCGTGAATATCTCGGATCCGTTGTAGCTCGGTCGCCCCGGCGTGCGGATCGACGTTGATGATGAGGTTGACCCGCTTCCGATGCAGTTTGCGGGCTTCGAGCGCTACCTCGTCGAGCGCAAAGAGCCCCTGTTCGATATCGAAGCTGTCCATCGCACCGATGGTGGTATCGATCGCGGCCTGCACATCGGCGGACTCGTCGGGAATATCGCCGAACAGGAACCCGGCCGGCATCTCTAGATCGCTGCTTCCAGCATCCTTCAGCCCGGCGAATTCGTACTTGGCGCGGCGCTCGGGCGACGGGAACCCGATCATCAGATCGATGACGCCCAACGGTTCTTTTGATCGGCCCACGATGCCGACGATAGACATAGGTTGAGCATGACCCAAACAGCGACATTCACCGGGGCTGACGGCAACACGCTTGTTGGCGATCTACGCGGCGACCCGGCAAATCCGGCCATCATCTTTCTCCACGGGGGTGGCCAGACCCGTCACAGCTGGGGTGGGTCGGCCGCCGCGCTGGCCAAGGCCGGCTACCACACGCTTGCGCTCGATCACCGAGGCCACGGCGAAAGCGATTGGGTGCCCGACGGCAACTACAACCTCAACCGGTTTGCCGCCGACGCCGGATGTGTCGCAGCCACCTTCGACAACCCGCCGATCCTGGTGGGCGCCTCGCTCGGCGGGCTCAGCTCCATCGTTCTCGAAGGGACCCAGGCGCCGGGGTCGTCTTCGGCTGTGGTGCTGGTCGATGTCATTCCTGACATGGATCGCGACGGCGTGGCCCGAATTCAGGCGTTCATGCTCGACCGACTCGACGAGGGTTTTGCCACACTCGAGGAGGCTGCCGAGGCTGTGGCTGCGTATAACCCGCATCGGACCAAGCCCGTGAGCACCGACGGCCTGAAGAAGAACCTGCGACTCGGCGACGACGGCCGGTGGCGATGGCACTGGGACCCAGCCTTCGTGAGCCGGGCCTTTGAAGATGAGGCACAGACAAGCGAGTTCACCGAGGTCGACGGGCTCAACGCTGCCGTCGCGGCTATCAACGTGCCGATGCAGTTGGTTCGAGGGCAGCTGAGCGACATCGTCAACGAGCAGGGCGCCCGGGAGTTCATCGAACGGTTTCCCCACATCGCCTATACCGATGTGAGCGACGCCAGCCATATGGTGGCTGGCGACAAGAACGACATCTTCACCGCTGCGGTGGTGTCGTTCCTCGAAACGCTTTAGGTCTCGGACCCAACCAGTTCGTCGGCGACTGGACCGCCGTCCCTGGTGGCTGATCGGTCGGGCCAGAAGAACCGGGTGATGATGGCGGCTCCGACCGCGCCGCCCGTGCTCGACAGCAGCAGATCGCCGATGGTGTCTTCGTAGGTGAGACCGAGGCCTGCGGTGCCGAGCTCTTGCACCAGGAATTCGGCGGCCTCCCACCAGATGATGGCCAGTCCGCCAAGACCCCAGCCAAGGGTCCACGCGTTGAGTCGGCCGATGCCATCGAGTCGAGAGATCGCCAAGGTGATTCCGGCGATGAGGAGAACCCAGTTGCCGAAGTGCAGCACGTCGTCGGTTCGGTCGAAGTTGTTGTAGAAGTTCAGCGCGTTGCCAAGCGTGTCGCACAGAAAAGGAGCGACCACCAGCGCATCGACCAGGTACGGATAGTCAGGGTGGCTGCCGCGCTTTCGCCACACCAGCGGTACGACCGCCATGGGCGCCAGGTAGAACGGCGCCCGAAACGCCATGCCCTTTCCTTCAAACTGGGGAAGGTTGGGAAACGCGACGCTGAACGCCACGGCCACCACAAGCGCAATACGAACCGCCCACAAAATGCGCTTGTGTGTCTCGACATTCGTCGGGGAGTTCATTGCTTCGGTCACGTCGGTCCACCACCTTCATGACCCCTTCGACCAATTCACTCCTCCGATGAGGTCAGGACACCTTTCGAGCGAGCGCAAGGTAGTGCTCGCCATCGTCGATCGACTCGAGCTGCCAGGGCAACCCCTCGAACAAATCGGTGAGAATCGGCGGTGCGATGACGCTGGTGTCGGGATCGTCGCCATGGCGGCCGCACAGCGCCTGGCGGCTGATGGGGTGAAACAGCGCCAACCGACCACCGGGCTTCATGATGCGGGCTAGCTCGATGAGCACCATGCTCGGATCGGGAAGATGCGGCAGTAACCCAGCGGCGAGAATTCCGTCGAAGCGTTCGTCGGGGAGCCCGCTGTTGAGCACGTCGGTGACAAAGAGGACCGCGCTATCGGCCCGGCCAAGGCGATGGGCCTCGACGATCATTTCGGGCGTGGCATCGAATCCGACCACCGACCCGTCGGCTCCCACGGCGTTGCGCATGAAGGGAAGCGCCCGCCCGGTGCCGCATCCGGCGTCGAGAACGGCGCCGCCGGCACCGAGTTGGAGCGCGTCGACAGCGGTTTCGAAGAGCGGGTCGTCGTCGGGGAAACGGTCCTCCCAACCTTCGGCACGGGAGGCAAAGAAGGCCTGGGTGCTCTGGAGGTCGCGTACCGGCATGGCCGCAGCGTAGAGCGCCCCACTGACAGGTCACGATTCAACACAAGGATTCAGGGCACTATTCGAGACGTAGGTGGGAATGGCTCCCTACGATGCAAGGGTTACTCTCGCCACGACGAATCCCGGACAAGAGAATTCGGGAGAACAGGAATAGACGCTATGCAGCTCGGAATGATCGGCCTTGGAAGAATGGGCGCCAACATGGTGCGCCGGTTGATGGGCGATGGCCATGACTGTGTCGTGCACGACGTCAACGCCGACGCCATCGCCGAAATGGCCGCCGAAGGTGCGGTGGGGGCCGAGAGCATTCAGGCGATGGTTGACGCCATGCCGGCTCCCCGCTCGATCTGGATCATGGTGCCCGCTGCCTATGTGGATGGCGTCATCGATGAGCTGGCGCCGCTCCTTGAAGCCGACGACACCATCATCGACGGAGGAAACTCCTACTACCGCGACGACGTCGACCGAGCCGAAGCGCTTGCGAAGTCGGGCGTGCACTACCTCGACGTGGGCACCAGCGGTGGCGTGTTCGGCCTCGAGCGCGGTTACAGCCTCATGATCGGCGGCGATAAGCCGGCGGTCGATCGCCTGGTGCCGATCTTTTCGTCGCTTGCCCCGGGAATCGATGCCGCCGAGCGCACCCCAGGCATGGAGGGCGACCCGCACCCCGGCGAGGAAGGCTGGCTCCACTGTGGCATCGCGGGCAGTGGCCACTTCGTCAAGATGGTTCACAACGGCATCGAGTACGGCATGATGGCCGCCCTTGCCGAGGGCCTCGGAATTCTCGAACAGGCCGGCATGGGTCGCGAGGATCGCCCCATCGACGCCGAAACCACACCCCAGCGCGATCAGAAGTACTTCCAGTTTGAGATTCCGATCCCCGAAGTCGCCGAGGTATGGCGCCGAGGAAGTGTTATCTCGTCATGGCTGGTGGACCTCACCGCCAAAGCGCTGCACCAGGATCCCAACCTCGACACTTTCGAGGGTCGGGTATCGGACTCCGGCGAAGGACGATGGACCGTCCTCGCTGCCATCCAGGAAGGTGTGCCGGCACCGGTTATCACCGCATCGCTTTACCAGCGGTTCTCCAGCCGCGGACGATCCGACTACTCCGACAAGACGGTGTCGGCCATGCGCAAGGAGTTCGGCGGACAC
>CAZGVQ010000338.1:0-4755 GCA_964529355.1 uncultured Acidimicrobiales bacterium | reverse complement strand
CGGAGAGCGCCAGCTCGGAGCCCGAGACCGGCGGCCTGCGTGGCCGGGGAACGCCGATAGAACTGGGCCTTTTGACTTAAGTCTGTTTGGCCCATGCCGACTGGTACTTCACGTTGGAATTCCGGCATATGCCGGGGCGCTTCCCCAGGAGGGACACCACCCCATGTTCTCGTTCGACGAGCGAGAGATCGACCTTGATCTCCGTAGTTATCTGGCCATTCTGCGCCGTCATCGGCTGCAGGTCATCGCCTGTACGGTCCTGACCCTCCTCGCCGCCAGTGCGATAACCCTCGCCCAGAGCGATCGTTTCGAAGCAACCGCCGACCTGCTGGTCGAGAGCCGGACCACCAGCGACATCTTCGCCACCTCCAACGCCAGCCGACAAGATGCCGACCGCGAACTCGACAACCAGGTCGAGTTTCTCAAGAGCACCACCGTCTTCAACGCGGTAACCACCGAGCTCGGCGAAGAACCCGAGGTCACGGTGACCACATCGAACGACGGCGACGTCATCTCGGTTACCGCCAGCGCCGGCGACCCCGATGAAGCCGCCGAGATCGCCAACGTTTACGCCAACACCTACCTCGATCTTCGCAAGGACCGAATCGTCGGGGACTACGCCCAAACCTCGGCGGCGGTTCAGTCGCAGATCTCGGCGATCGACAGCGAGCTGCGCACCCTCGACGAGACCCACGAAGGCGAACTCGTCGAGATCGACGACAGCATCGCCGATACTCGCGGAGAAGAAGAGATCGACCGAGCGCTGCTCGCCAGTCTCGAAGAACAACGCTCGGAAATGGTCCGTCGCCAAACCGAACAGCGTGCACCACTGATCAGCCAGCGGGCCGTGTACACCCAGGGACTCACCACGCTGCAGCTCAACACCGATCTGGCAAGCGGCGGAATCGCCCAGGTCATCTCCGAAGCCGAAGCGCCCGAAGGTCCGGCAAGCCCCCGACCGGTACGGAACCTTATTCTCGGCCTCCTGGCCGGACTTCTGCTGGGTATCGGCGCAGCCTTTGCGCTCGAGCAACTCGACGACGCAGTCGTGACGCCCGAGGATCTCGGACGGGCCACCGAACAGCTGCCGATCCTGGCCACCATCCCCCAGGCTGGCAAGGTCCGGTTCTGGAACCGGGAGAAGCGCGAAGCCGTCGAACGCACCCCAGCGGTGACCGAAGCGTTCCGCTCGTTCCGTACGTCGCTGCAGTTTGCAGCGCTCGACACTCCCCTGCGCGTGGTACAGGTAACCAGTGCGTTGCCTGGTGAAGGAAAGAGCGTCACCACCGCGAACCTCGGTCGGCTGCTGGCCGAGGCGGGGAAGCGAATCTGCATCATCGATACCGACCTGCGTCGTTCTTCGATTCATAAGTACCTCGATGTCGAGGCCACAAGCGGCTACCCCGACTACCTTCTCGGCACGAAACCCCTCAACGAGATCTTCGTGCGGGTTGATCCCAACCAGCAGCTCTACCTGTTGCCCGCAGGCTCGACCCCTCCGGACCCCGCCCAGCTGCTGAGCACCCGGTCGATGGCCGAGCTCATCGACAAGCTGGCCGGCATGTTCGACCTGGTTCTGGTGGACTCGCCACCGGTGCGTCCGGTCAGCGACCCGCTCATCGTCTCGAAACTGGTCGACGGCGTCGTGGTGGTTGCCCGTTCGGGTGTCACCAAGCGCGAAGAGATCCACGAGTCGATCAATGCGCTCCGCCGAGTCGGCGCTCCGCTCCTGGGTACGGTCCTCAACGGGCACACCGCCCCCAACGAGTACAAGCGCAGCAGCTACTACCTCGACGAAAGCGACGCCGACGTCGATCTCCGCGAGCTCCTTGCACCCAAAGGTGCCCAGGGCGCTTCCCCAAGCACAACCGATTCGATCGAATTGCGAGACAGCAACCTTCGTCAGGGCTAGGAATTCGGTTGCGGGGTAGCCTCGGCACCCTGTGAACCTTCCACCCCTTGTGCGGCGCCTGCCACCGGCGCCCGATCCGGACGCGATGCTCGATGCCTTCATCGAGCATGCGCTGGAGCAGGACATCGAGCTATACCCAGCGCAGGAAGAAGCGGTGCTCGAGCTGGTGTCGGGCAACAACGTCATTCTCAACACGCCCACGGGGTCCGGGAAGTCGCTGGTGGCGGTGGCGGCCCACTTTGCCGCGCTGGCCGCCGACAAGCGGTCGTTCTATACCGCCCCCATCAAGGCCCTGGTCAGCGAGAAGTTCTTCTCACTCGTCCGAGAATTCGGGCCGGAGCGGGTGGGCATGATCACCGGCGATGCCTCGGTGAACGCCGACGCGCCGATTATTGCGTGTACCGCAGAAATCGTGGCGAACCTTGCGCTTCGTGATGGCGCCGAGGCCGATATCGACATGGTCATCATGGACGAGTTCCATTACTACGCCGACCCCCAACGGGGTTGGGCGTGGCAGGTGCCGCTCCTCGAGCTCCCCCAGGCGCAGTTTCTGCTCATGTCCGCCACCCTCGGGGCCACCGATCGTTTCGAGGCCGAACTCACCGAACGCACCGGTCGCCAAACAACGCTGGTGAAGTCGACGGTTCGACCGGTGCCGTTGACCTTCGAGTACCGCGACACCACGCTGCACGACTCGATCGAGGAACTCATCGACTCGGGTCGGGCCCCGGTCTACGTGGTGCACTTCACCCAGCGGGAGGCAACCGAAGCCGCCCAGGCGTTTACGAGCATCGACGTGCTCACCAAAGAAGAGAAGAGCCAGGTGGCCGAGCTGATGGGCGGGTTCCGATTCGACTCGCCGATCGGCAAGGACCTGAAACGTTTCCTCTCACATGGCATTGGTGTGCACCATGCCGGCTTACTTCCCAAGTACCGCCTGCTGGTGGAGAAGCTGGCCCAAGCCGGCCTGCTGAAGCTGATCAGCGGCACCGACACTCTCGGCGTCGGTGTGAACGTGCCTATTCGGTCGGTGCTGTTCACCCAACTCTGCAAGTACGACGGGCGTAGCACGCGGGTGTTATCGGTCAGAGAATTTCAGCAGATCGCCGGGCGGGCCGGCCGGAAGGGTTTCGACACCGAGGGTCACGTGTGGGTGCAGGCACCAGCGCACGTGGTCGAGAACCTTCGGGCGGTGGAGAAGCTCGAGAACTCGAAGAAGAAAAAGAAGCTGGTGAAGAAGAAGCCGCCCGAGCGGGGCTATTCGCACTGGAACGAAGACACCTTTACCAAGCTGACGACTGCCGAACCCGAACCGCTCACCTCGAGCTTCGACGTGAGCCACGGCATGTTGCTCAACGTGCTCGACCGGCCCGGCGATGGCTGTGGCGCAATGAGAACCATTCTGCTCGAAAATCACGAGACCCATCGCCGGCAGCGTCGACACATCCGGCGAGCCATCGGCATCTACCGGTCGCTGCTCGACAGCGAGGTCATCGAGCGTCTCGACACGCCTGACGATCTCGGACGGTTGGTTCGGGTCACCATCGATCTTCAAGACAATTTCGCCCTGAACCAACCGCTCTCGTTGTTTGCGCTTGAGGCAATCGATGCGCTCGACGTCGACGCCGACGGGTACGCGCTCGACGTGCTCAGTGTGTTGGAGTCGGTGCTCGAGAACCCCGGAGTGATCATCGCCGCGCAACTCGATCTGCTTCGAGGCGAGACCATTGGCCGTCTGAAGTCCGAGGGCATGGAGTACGACGACCGGATGGAGGAGCTCGACAAGCTCGAACATCCGAAGCCCCTGGCCGACTTTCTCTTCCCGGCCTTCGACATCTTCCGCGGTCATCACCCATGGGTCGGCGGCGACACGATCCGTCCGAAGTCGGTAGCTCGCGATCTGTACGAGCGGGCCATGACCTTCTCGGAGTTTGTGAACCACTACAAACTCAAACGCAGCGAGGGTGTGGTGTTGCGCTACTTCTCCGACTGCTTCAAGGCCCTGGTGCAAAACGTCCCCGAGGATGCCAAGACCGAGGAGTTGTACGACCTCACCGAGTGGCTCGGCGCCCTCGTCCGCCAGGTCGATTCGAGCCTGATCGACGAGTGGGAGAAGATGCGCAACCCCGACCCGGTTGCCGACGAACCCGAACCACCCGAGCTCGACGGACCACCCGATGTCACCCGCAACGAGCGGGCATTTGCCGTGATGGTTCGCAACGAGGCCTTCCGGTGGGTGCAGCTGCTGAGCCGCAAACGACACCACGACCTGGTCGAGTATGCGCCCGATCACTCCCCCGAAGAGCTCAAGGAAACCATGGCGCCCTATTGGGAAGCCTTCGACGAGATCCGCACCGGCGCAGACGCTCGAGCCCGAGAGCTCTTCAACTACGACCGGTCCACCGGTCAGGTGCGCCAGGTGCTCGCCGACCCCGAGATGTTCCACGAATGGCATCTCGCCGGTCATGTCGACCTCGATGCCTCGCGGGAGCAGGGCCGCGCGGTCGTCTACCTCGATCGGATCGTGTCGGTCCAGTAGCTAGGACCGCGACGCGGGTCGGACCGCACGCACCATGCGTTCGAGGGCTTCTTCAAGCACCGATCGCGGGCAGGCCAGATTGAGACGGATTCGGCCCGAGGCGTTGGCCACGAAGAGACTTGGACCCTCCACCAGAAGTCCGGTGGATTCGGCGATAACCCAGCTGAGATCGACATCGGGTGGGACGTAAGCGCCCAGGTGCACCCAGGCCAGGTAGGTGGCGTCGGGCGTGTGGAAGCGGGCCTCGGGCAACTCGGCAGCGAGCGTTTGCTCGACCAGCGCGAAGTTGTCATCGAGATAGGTA
>CAZGVQ010000337.1:0-4779 GCA_964529355.1 uncultured Acidimicrobiales bacterium | reverse complement strand
TAGATGTAGGTGTTGCGCACCATGAACTCTTTGAGGATGTCGTTCTGGATGGTGCCGGCCAGATCGGCCTGGGCTACACCCTGCTCTTCGGCAGCCACCACGTAGAGCGCCATGATGGGAAGTACGGCGCCGTTCATGGTCATCGACACCGACATCTTGTCGAGCGGAATGCCATCGAACAGCTGACGCATATCGAGGATCGAGTCGATGGCCACGCCGGCCATTCCGACATCGCCCGCGACCCGTGGGTGGTCGCTGTCGTAGCCGCGATGGGTCGCAAGATCGAACGCCACCGACAGACCCTTCTGGCCCGACTGCAGGTTGCGGCGATAGAACGCGTTCGATGCCTCAGCGGTGCTGAACCCGGCGTACTGGCGGATGGTCCACGGCTGGTTCACATACATCGTGGGGTACGGACCGCGAAGGTACGGGGCGATGCCGGGCCGGGTCTCGAGAAAGTCAAGCGAAGCCGTGTCGGCCGCCGTGTACAGCGGGTTGACCGCGATGCCCTCGGGCGTATCCCAGGTGAGAGCATCGGCGGCTTTTCCGGTCTGGGCTTCGAGGTTTTCGGCCCAGGCGTCAAGGTCGATCTCACTGGGTGCCTGCGCACCAAGGCTGATGTCGGTGAAGTCGGGGATCATGATTGGCCTCCGATCCCGAGGATCTGGTGCGTTCGTCTCAGGGCCGCCAATACGTCGGCACCCATATGGATGAAGTCGGCGATGCCGGCCGCTTCGTAGGTGGCCTGGGCATCGCCCGGCCGGCCAGCGAGCACCACGTGGGTTGCTCCCGCCCCGACCAGCGCCTCGGCTGTTGAGGCGGCGAGGTCGGCGTAGATGGCGTCGCTCGAACAGATGACGGCAACCGATGCATCGCTCTGGGCAAAGGCTTCGGCCGTTTCGACTGCGGTGGCGAACCCGTCGTTCACCACGGCCTCGATGCCGCCCACCTCAAAGAAGTTCTGGGCATAGGTGGCTCGGGCTGTGTGATCGGCGATGGGCCCCAGATTGGCCAGGAAGATCTTCGGTCGCCCACCGGACGATGCCTGTTCGGCGGCGTCGCGAAGCTGTTCGAACGGCTCGGCATCGCGACGCAGCGGTAGTCCACCGTCCGCTGCCATGGCGGCTTCTCGAACCACCGACTCCTCATCGATGTTGGGAAACTCGGAAACGCCGGTAATACCGAGCTTGCGTTTCGCGACCTTGGCGGCTCGTGCCTCGGCCACCGTGGCGATCTGATCGGCAACCAGGCCTGCTTCGAGGGCGGCAGCCATCCCGCCAGCGGCCTCGATGGCCTGAAACTGCAGCCAGGCCTTGTCGGCCAGTTCGGTGGTGAGCGACTCGACGAACCACGATCCGCCCGCTGGGTCGACGACCCGAGCGAGGTTGGATTCCTCGAGCAACAACAGCTGGGTGTTGCGAGCGATTCGTCGGGCAAATTCGTCGCTCACCCCGATGGCGGCATCGAAAGGTTGGGTCGTGATGGCTTGGGCGCCTCCCACCGCAGCGGCGAAACAAGCGACGGTGACCCGCAACAGGTTGACCCAAGGGTCGCGGGTGGTGAGCATGGCCGAGCCGCTCACCGCGTGTTGATCCTGGGCGCCCGCGTCGTCCGATGCGCCGCTGGCCTGTGCGACTCGTGCCCAGCAGGTGCGGGCGGCCCGAAGCTTGGCGATGCCCGCGAACTGGTCGGCGCCAAGGGAGTAGGTGAACGACATCGCGGCGCACGCATCGTCGATGGCCACACCATCGGCATCGAGGAGCCGGAGGTACTCGACCGCGGTCGCCAACGAATAGGCGATCTCCTGCGCGTCGGAGGCGCCGGCATCGGCATAGGGGGTGGCATCGACGCTAAGCGCACGAACGTTGGGATGCCCGGCAACCAGTTTCACTGCCGAAACCACATCGTCGAGGTTCGGCGCAGCACCGGTACGTGCGGCCACGGCGAGCGGGTCGATACCAAGTCCTCCGAGCGCGGCGCTGGGGGCCACACCCTGTTTGACCCACAGGTCATGCAGCGCATGGGCTGCGGCGATACCCGTGGTCGAGGGGCGAAGGTGAACTCCGGCCAGGTCGAGCAGCACGCCATCGAGGACGGCACCCAGATCGTCGAGTGTTTCCACCCCAAGCCGATCGAGATCGAGCAGCAGCGACGTTGCGCCCCGTTCGAGATCGTTGAGTATCGAGGTGTTGGCTCGGGCGGTCGACGGATCGCTGTGGTGCTGGCGGATATCCCAGCTCAGCTCGGGCCGGCCGGCTGGCAGGGAGCCTCGGGTGAAGGGAAATGCGCCGGGCAGACCGGCCGGGTCGTCGATATGCGGGTTGTCATACACCGGCGCAAGCTCGATGCCATCAGCGGTCACGGTGACGAGTTTGTCGAGCGACCCACCCTTCAGCGCTTTGGTGGCCAACTCGACCCACGTGTCGTGGTCGGGCACCGGGAAGTCGCTACCGAGTGCCAGTGCGTGGGCGGCCTCGCCTGCGGAATCGCCTGAAGAGTCTGTAGTTGCCATCGGTTCTGATCGTAGCGACCCCAACGACGGACCGAGGATTCCCCGACGCCGGGTTCGGGCCTCACTCAACGTGCATCTGGCAGCACCGTCGCGTAGACATGCACCATGAAGATCGCAACGTTTGTTAACTACGCCGACGACCCCGTGGTGGTCGCCAAGTACATCCAGGACCTCGAAGCCGCAGGCGTCGACATGGCCTGGGTACCCGAAGCTTATGGCTTCGACGCCGTGAGCCTCCTCGGCTATCTGGCGGCCAAGACCGAAACCATCACGCTCGGCTCGGCCATCCTCAACGTCTTCAGCCGCACACCGGCTGCCATGGCCCAGACCGCAGCCGGTCTCGACGCGCTGAGCGGCGGTCGCTTCGAGCTTGGGCTCGGCGCATCAGGCCCCCAGGTCATCGAAGGCTTCCACGGACTCCCTTACAAGATGCCGCTCACCCGCGTGCGCGAAACCATCGACGTCTGCCGCATGGCATGGAAGCGCGAAAAGCTGGTGTACGAGGGCAAGACGGTCACGCTGCCGCTGCCACCTGAACAGGGAACCGGTCTGGGCAAGCCGCTCAAGATCATCAACCACATGGTGCGGCCCGACATCCCCGTGCATGTTGCTGGCCTCGGCCCAAAGAGCGTGGAGATGACGGCCGAGCTGTGCAACGGCTGGCTGCCCTTCATGTTCATGCCCGACCGCTTCGACATGGTGTGGGGCGACGATCTCGAACGCGGCATGGCAAAACGCGATCCATCGCTGGGACAGCTCGAAATCGCGGCCGGCGGCATGCTGGCCATCGGCGACGATGTCGAGAAGTACCGCGAGTACGCCCGGCCCACCGCTGCGCTCTACATCGGCGGCATGGGCGCCCGGGGCAAAAACTTCTACAACGAGCTCGCCTGCAAGTACGGGTTCGAGGGCGAAGCAAAGACCATCCAGGATCTCTATCTCGAGGGCAAGAAGGACGAAGCCGCAGCCGCGGTCCCCGACGAGATGCTCGAGAGCCCGTCGCTGGTTGGCGACGAGGGATACATCAAAGAGAAGGTGGCCATGTTTGCCGAGGCCGGTGTGACCACCCTCAACGTCACCCCCGTCGGCGACGACCCGGTAGTGCTGTTGGCCAAACTCCGCGAAATCATCGGCTAGAAACCAACGATGTTCGACCCCGCCGGGACGACCGCGTTGGTGACCGGAGCGTCATCGGTTGAGGTCGACAACCCTGAACAGCTCGCCCATTGCGCCAACGAACACCTCGCTTACCTGGCCGCCGGCCGACCATCACCTAGCGCATGCAGCCTTGCCTCGTCGAGAAGTCGCGCTGGTACTCGCTAGTACTTGCGGAGCACCCGACCGCGCAGCAGGCGCGCCGGCACCGGTCCGAACTCGCGGCTGTCGGTGCTTGCCGCAGGGTTGTCGCCGGCGACATCGACCGAGCCGTCACCGTGCACGGCCGCGACCCGCTTCACCATCTCGATCGGATCCTGCGATTCGCGTGGGTCCAAGAACACCACGACATCACCGACCCGGGGTTTGCGACCGCGGGTAAACACCAGGAGCCGATCGCCGGCGGAGTAGGCGGGCTCCATAGAGTCACCAGTCACCTCGAACCGCCGGAAGATCGCACTCGGTCCCAAACCAATCATCTTCGTTCCCGGGCCACTGAGGCCATCCCCGTTACTCGCAATGGGCTTTTTTCGCTGACCACACGGCGAATCTATCCGCTCGGATTCGACGTTTCGTTTCCTGCGGCTAGAGTCCCAGAGAACCACATCCGGCTCAGCGGCCTGAGGAGAATCATCCAATGCTGAACACTGCCCTTCGTTTCATCGATCGTTTCTCGGCACCACGTCCGGTGTCGGCCCACTGCGACCTGCCCTGCGGCGTCTATGATCCGGCCCAGGCTCGCATCGAGGCCGAGTCGGTGAAGGGCTGCATGGAGAAGTACCACGGAAGCGACGATCACGACTTCCAGTCTCGTGCGGTCACCATCAAAGAAGAGCGAGCCGAGCTCGTGAAGCATCACCTGTGGGTGCTCTGGACCGACTACTTCAAGCCACCGCACCTCGAGACCTACCCCGAGCTGCACACCCTGTTCTGGGAGGCCACCAAGCTGGCCGGTGAAGCCAAGAAGACCACCGATGTCGCCAAGGCCGACGAACTCCTTGCCGCCATTGCTGGCATCGACAAGATCTTCTGGGAGACCAAGGCGTAGCTGCCTCCCAACACAACTTCAGAAGTGGCCAGGGCGCTCGCCCTGGCCATTTTTGGTTTTCAGG
>CAZGVQ010000336.1:1558-4785 GCA_964529355.1 uncultured Acidimicrobiales bacterium | reverse complement strand
GGAGAAATACTGTGCCACGGTGTCGTTCTCGTCGGGGGAGCCTCCGATGCCGTCGGCGATGGCTTTGTGTCGGTTGGTGTCCCGATCGAAAAGGTTGGCACCTACGCCGCTCACCACGAGCTTTTCGAATCGGCCCGGGTTCGTCGCTGCCAGATACAGCAGCGTGCGAGCACCCATCGAGAAGCCAATAGCGTCCAGTACCCCCTCGGGCGCTCTTCCGAGCACCTCGGCTTCGAGATCGGCATAGCCCGCCGGGTCGTGGGGCTTCGGTGCGTCGCCGTGGCCCAGCATGTCGAGCCCAACCGGTGTGCGGCCTCCCTCGGTGAGCAGATCGAGCCAGCCGTTGCTTGCCCAGGTGGTGGCGGTGGAGCCGGCGAGGCCGTGAAGAAGGAGGACGGGATGAGCCATGGGCGCAGTGTAGGTGGGAGCCGGTCAGTGGGCCGAGTGAGGCGTTATGGGGCCGAAGGCTCGGTACGATCGTTTTCATGACGAGCTATCTCGTTGTTGATTCGGGTTGTCGGATTCCGCTGGCCGCTATCAGCTGGACCTTCACGACAAGTCAGGGGCCCGGTGGCCAACATGCCAACCGGTCCAACACCCGCGCGATCGCCCGGCTCCCCATCGCCGACATCGAGGGGCTTCGCCCCGAACAGATGCAGACACTCAGCGACCGTCATGGCGATGAGTTGATGGTGAGTGTCGACGAGACCCGGTCGCAGCACCGCAACCGGGAGTTGGCGCTCGAACGGCTACGAGCGAAGGTCGCGGGAGCTCGGGTCACCACCCGCAAGCGTCGGCCCACGAAGCCGAGCCGCGGCGCGAAAGAACGGCGGCTCAAGGCCAAGAAGCAACGGTCGACCATCAAGTCGTCCCGTCGTCGCCCCTCCTATGACGACTAGCGGTGCAAAACCGGAACGCTCCCGACGCGAAATTGGCCGAAAGGCACCAATAGCTGCACTGCAAGCCCTAGATTGAAGGGGTTCCGGGCCAAAAGGCCTACAGGTGAGCTCGAACCCGCCGATCCGAGAATGACCATGTCTGTTGCCGATCGCCCCACAACCCACGCGACACCAGAAACCTCACCGACCGCCGACTTCACCAAGTTCCCCCACTTTCCGGCCCTCGATGGCTTGCGGGGCCTTGCGGTGGCTGCGGTTCTGGTATTCCACGGCGAGTTCGCCTGGGCATCGGGCGGCTTCCTGGGCGTCTCGACGTTCTTCACCCTGTCGGGCTTTTTGATCACCTCGCTTCTGCTGGCCGAACAGGCTCGGGAAGGCAGAATCGCCCTCGGAGAGTTCTGGGTGCGACGATTCCGGCGGCTCATGCCGGCAGCGGTTGCCGCGATTGCCCTCATCTTTGTCGCGTGGCACTCGCTCGACCGTTTGCAGGGCGAAGCCAACTTCACGGGTACGGGCGTCATCGACCGGCTCAACGGCGATCTGCTGACCGGCCTGTTCTATGTGGCCAACTGGCGCTTTGCCTTCCCGCCCGAAGGCGCCGGGTATGAAGCGTTGTTCGGCGAGGAGAGTGTCAGCCCGGCCGCCCACTTCTGGTCGCTCTCCATCGAAGAGCAGTTCTATGTGTTCTTCCCGCTCATCGCCATGCTGGTCCTGTCGAAGCTCCGGCTGTCAAAGGCGGTGTTCGGTGGTCTGCTTGCGGTCTCTCTGGCTGCGTCGGTCGCGATGACTTTCGTGCTCTCGGGCTTTGACCGCATCTACAACGGCACCGACGTGCGTGCGGCAGAGATCCTCGTGGGTGCGCTTCTGGCTATTGCGTTCTCGACGGCGAAGGGACGCTCGCTCATCACCCAGAACCCGGCCGTCGCTGCGCTGGGCGCTGCTGCGCTTGGCTTGTCGGTGCTCAGCTGGATCGTGCTCGATTTGGGCACGGGCTTTCTGCTCACCGGCGGCTTCTTCGTCTATGCACTCATTACCGCCGCATTGATCTGTGCGTCGACCCAGACCACCGGCCCGGTGGTCTCGGCGCTGAGCCAACCGGCGCTTCGCTGGCTGGGCGGTATTTCCTACGGTGTGTACCTCTACCACTGGCCCATCTTCCGCTGGGTCGACGAGGCATCCACCGGTCTATCGATCTATCCGCTCTTCGTCGTGCGGATGGTCCTGACCTTTGCCTTTGCCTGGCTGTCGTTCCATTACCTCGAGCAGCCATTTCGGCGGGGCGAGCGCCCGGGTCTCAAGGTCAACTCAAGTGTGATGGCGCTTGGTGTTGCTGCGGTGTTCGTGGTTGGTATGGCCGTCGCTTACTCCGATATCGGCCGCCCCGAACAACTCCAAGCATCGTTCGAGAGCGACGAAGAGGTTGCGCTGCTCGGCGGTGATTCCGACGAGAGCTCTTCGGACACCGATCCCGAAGAGCGTGCTTCTGTCGACAGCGAAACCGAGACCGGCGAGACCGACGAGACCGACGAGACTAACGAAGTTGAGATCGAGCAGACCGGAGCCGAAAGTCCGGTCGCGACCGAGGCACCCACCACCGTCGCACCCACCACAACCACCGAACCGCCAACGCTCGACGGCCCGCCACCAGTGCTTATGGTCGTGGGCGACTCACTCGGCGACAACCTGTATAACGGGCTGGCCCGTCGCAGTGAGGCCCTGGGCCTCTCTACGGTAGGGAACGCGACATTCGGCGGTTGCGGTCTGGCCATCGGCGGCGAGATCCAATGGCCCGATCAGGTCCGTCCTGCATGTCGTCAGGACAACGAGGTGGCCGACAATGTGCTCGCCGATTCCGGGGCGGAGGTAGCGGTACTCGTCGCCGGCCCTGTCGATCTTCTTCCACGGCGTCTCACTCCTGATGAGCCATTCGATCTGCCGGACTCCGATGGCTTCAAACAGCGGCTCGAGGAGAACTACCGGGCACTCCAGGATCGCTTTGTCGATCAGGGCGTCGCGGTGCTTTGGGTAAACGTGCCGTGCGTCGAGCCCGGAAAAGCCGAGGAGCTGGGCATCGTCCCCGGGGCGATTGAAAGCGTCAATGACATCCTCGTCGAGGTCGTCTCCGATGCCGGTCCTGGCATCGAGTTGTTCGATCTGTACACCGAGGTGTGCGACAACGGCGAGTTCGTCGGGGAGTTGGCCGGCGACCCGGCAGCCCGAGCAGATGGCCTGCATTTCAGCGACTTCGTCGCCGACACGCTTTCACAGACGCTATCGACGCAAGCTCATCGGGCCGCCGAGCTCTTCGAACGCCGCTGACCCACCGCT
>CAZGVQ010000336.1:0-1458 GCA_964529355.1 uncultured Acidimicrobiales bacterium | reverse complement strand
CCGCTACTCAGCGGCGGTCACCGGGTCGGGAAGGTTGGTGGGCGGGTTCTCCTGCACCCACTGTTGCTGGGCCGCGGCCACGATTGGCGCAGCCAGCGCTCCGCCGTATCGGAACGCGCCGCTCGACCAGGTAGGGCAGGTATTGGTTTCGATGGGTACATCGGGCCCGTATCCGCCGGAACAGAAGTGGACCCCGTCGGGCTCTCGCACGACGTTGACGCCAACACCGTTCTCGTCCACGCCACCGGTGCATGGTTCGGTTGGCAGGCACGGGAGCGTTTCGGTGTAGTTGCCGTTTTCGTCGAGCACCGCACGACCGGCCTCGACGAGCACCACATCGTCACGCCCGTCGGCCAATTCTGCGAAGAGGCCATTGAGTTGCTCGGACGGGTTGATACCAAGCACCAGCTCACCGCGCGATACCGGGATTGTCGGCAGATACACCGTGGCGCCTTCACCGGTGAAGCGATCGATCGCTGCCTGAAGATCCTCGCCGAACTTCTGGAGCGCCTCTTGTTCGGTGAGATCGCTGCCATCGTCGTTCTTCATGCAGGGACTGAAGGTGTTGTTCGTGAAGAACAGCACGACGGCCCAGAGATCGTGGGCAGCCTGGTCCTCGTCGAAGCGGGGAGTCCAGTCACAAAGCGCCGAGCCGGGGAAGGTGCCGGGCAGAAACTGCAAGCGTCCGCCCTGGGTGAGGAAGGTGCCAACCCACTCCTGGGCCGACGCGGCCAGACTGTCGCCGTAGTAGGCAACCGCGAACTGCGACGGCGTATCGGGGGTCATCTCACGGGCGTCGAGGTTGACGAGTGAGTCGTCATCGATAGGCCGTTCGTTGCTTGGATCCACCGACGCGCCGTCTTCGGTGATCTTGTCCTGCTGCCCGACGTCCGAGCTGGTGGTTCCGTTGCCACCATCGTCCGGGGAATCGTCTGGTGCGGTGGTGGTGATCACCGTGGCGGGAGGCGCATCGCCTGCCTGACCAGCGTCGCCAGATGCGCAGCTGGCAAGCAGGAGCGTGATGGTCAGAGCGAGTGCGGTGAAACGTGTCATGTCGGGTTGACCTCGATTGGGGAGTCGTCGGGCTCCGGGTGCTCCGTCGAGTCGAGTTGAATCCGGACGACCTCGGTTGCCAGAAGAATCAATGCGGCGACGCTCAAGACGTTCACCTCGCTGAAGAACTCGGGCCAGCCAAAGCCGGTGGGGAAGCGGTGCCTGAATTGCTGAATGGTGGTGTAGGCACCCGAAAGAACGAGCAGTCCGGCCGCCAAGGCCGGTAACAGCCGGCGGGCGCTGACCTGCCGAAGGGTCAGCACGAGCAGGACCGGGAAGATCACGCTGGCGACTCGCCATTGGGGGAGATTCAGGAAGGCGAAGCCCCATACGGCGATGGCCGCAACGCCGACTGCTCGCATCGATGGCTGGCCGAGGGTCTGTCGCCGGGTCGCGAGGCGGGGG
>CAZGVQ010000335.1:0-4789 GCA_964529355.1 uncultured Acidimicrobiales bacterium | reverse complement strand
CATCGACGACACCGGCGACGTCGCCATCAATACCTTCAACCTGCTCGACTCGGTAGATCGGATCGAAGCCCACTACGACCAGCTGCTCGCCCATGAACTCATTCCGGTCTCGATCGGCGGCGACCACACCATCGTGTTGCCCATTCTTCGGGCGCTCACCAAAACAACCGGTCCGGTCGGTCTAGTGCACGTCGATGCGCATACCGACATCAACGACACGATGTTCGGCGAGAAGATCGCCCACGGCACACCGTTTCGGCGAGCGGTCGAAGAGGGGCTGCTCGATCCCTCGCGGGTGGTGCAGATCGGCGTGCGCGCAACCGGCTATGCCGATGACGACTTCGAGTGGAGCCGCGAGCAGGGATTCCGAGTCGTGCAGGCCGAGGAGTGCTGGCACAAGTCGCTCACCCCGCTGATGGACGAAGTTCGTGAACAGGTGGCCGGCGGCCCGGTGTACCTGAGTTTTGACATCGATGGTCTCGATCCGTCGGTGGCCCAGGGAACCGGCACGCCCGAAATTGGCGGTCTTACTTCAATTCAGGGCATCGAGATCATCCGAGGCTGCAAAGGGTTGGATCTCGTTGGCTGCGATCTCGTCGAGGTTGCCCCGGTGTATGACACCAGCGGAAACACCTCGCACCTCGCGGCGAACCTTCTGTACGAAATGTTGTGTGTGTTACCCGGCGTATGAACCACTCACCGACCATTGAACGTCCCGCGGGTTCCGCCGCTCGTCTGCTCCTCGTCGCATTCATCGCGCTGGTCAGCATCGCCCTCCTTGCGACCGCCGCGAGCTCGGCTCCTCAAGTGGAAACCAATGATGATGCGACCGAGGTTGCCCAGGCCAGCGCGCTCGACGCGGGCTGCGCCGGGAGCGTCGGTGCCGGTTTCACCGAGGTCCTGCAACTCGACATCGTTTCGGCACCGGCGTATAACGCGAAACGGGAGCCCGACTACCGAATCGACGAACGCGATCGCTACTCCACCACCGGAGTTGGCCGGGTCGCCTATTGCCTGGAGATCGGCAACAAGTGGATTCTCACCACGTTCGATGCTCCCTCGTCTGACAGCGCCCACCTCGGTGTGCCGGTTCGTACACCGCTCACCCAGCAACATCGTCTCGCGGTCGATGTGCGCACCAACGTCGAGGGAATCCCCACCGGTGATTCGTTGGCCGGCGCAATCGAGTTCTGGCCAAACAAGTACGACCCCGACCGCCAGACGGGACTTCCCGGCGCAACCGATGAAGCATATGACGCCGACGACACCCGCCGCTCCGGGCTGTACGGGTCGATGCAGGTACACCTCACCGAAACCGACACGCAGGGCAGCACGACGCTCTGGGCGTTCAACCGTTGGGCGCAGAACGGGCTGAAGGATGTCGGCATCGGGCAGCGCTCCACCGGCGCTCCCGACTGGAGTTTTGCCCGCAACAACAAGAAGGTGCGCAAGCCGCGGCTTCGGGTTTTCGCCAGCGCCAGCGCGGGCACCATCACCGATGCGGGTGCCTTGCAGACCGGTGCCATCATTCCTCGCGAGGCGGCGCAGTCAAGTGGTCGCACCACCATTTCCGGTACGTCCCCCCAAGCCACCAGCGTGCGCGTCAGCACCCGCGACGGCGCCACCCTTCGGCGATTCCGACAGACCCCGGTTGAGGACGACGGCAGCTTCTCGCTCGATGTCGACGTGCCGGCCAGAAGTCGCAGCCATTCCGTGGTGGTCGAGGCCATCGTGGCCGGTCGTCCCAAGCGACTCCTCACCGTGGCCGACGTGGCGGGCGGCGATCTCATCGTCATCCAGGGCCAATCCAACTCGGTCGCCCGAAACTTCGGAACCGAGCCCGACTCGGCGCAACGAGAGTCGCGCTGGATCCGATCCTTCGGTTCGTCGTTGGCCACCGATTCGCCAAAGTCGTACGGCTGGAACCTTGCCACCGCCCGGACGTCCTTCGACCTGGGAAGTGTGGGGCAGTGGGGGATTCAGCTCGGCCATGATCTCCTCACGGCAACCGCGGTTCCCGTTGCCATCATCAACGGCGCCGAAGGCGGCGAAGGGGCGCTGTTCTTTCAGCGAAACAACGCCAATCCGCTCGATCCTTCGAACAACTATGGCCGGCTGCTCCGACGACTCGACAACGCCGGTCTTCGAGAGTCACCCGTGACGTTCACCTGGTATCAGGGCGAAGCCGATTGGCGTCGGCCGAAGAACCAGATTCAGTACATCAATCCGCTCTTCGACGCGTGGGCCGAGGACATGCCGGCGCTCCAGCACATCTACACGATGCAGATTCGCAACGGATGCGGCTCCCGCGAAGTTTCCGACGGCGATCTCGCGGTGCGGGAGACGCAGCGCCAGATTGCGATGCAACGACCTGAGGTCACCCTCGTCAGTACCAGTGCGCTTCCCGGTCACGACGGCTGCCACTTCTCGCCCGAGGGGTATGCGGCGCTTGGCTCGGATCTCGCCACCCTCTTCCAGCGAGATCAGTTCGGAACCGATTTCGGTGTCGGCATCGAGGGTCCGCAACCGGTCATCATCCGCTTCACCAACAGCAACCGTCGCGCCGTCGAAATCATTCTCGCCGACCAGGAAGATGTCGTGCTCTTGAACGACACCGAGGAATTCAGCAGTTCAGCAAGGCGCCGGAACCTCACCCGTATGGTTGCCCAACCGGGTCGCATCGTCTTGAAGTTCGATCGGGCCCTGCCCCGCAGGGCCACCCTTCGCTACGTCGGTGCTGAGCTTCCGGTGGTCACGTCGAGCCAAGGCATCGGCATGGTTGCCTTCGATGATGTGCGAATCCAACCTGCGGGGACGCCGTTCAGCTACCCCGACGAGTAGCCGACTGCCTGTCGAGTAACCCGGACTAGTTGACGATCGAGCCGCAGTTGATGTCGCCCTTTCCGGTGCGGATCAGGTAGCTCACCGTCCCGGCTGGCGGGTTGTGATCGATGAACGAGGTGCCGTTGGTGCTCGCCAGGAACGTGCCGTTTCGGCGGACCGAGTACGAGTTGGCGCCGATGTCGGTCCAGCTCAATTCGATGCCGTTGGGGGTGGCAATGGCGATGCAGAGCGGCGGCGATACGGTCACCGAACCACACGGAATGTCTCCGTTGTTGTTGGTCCGGATCAGGTAGTCGGTTGCGCCGGCCGGGGGGTTGTAGTCGGTGAAGGCCGTTCCGTTGGTGCTGGCGAGGAAGCTACCGTCGCGGCGGATCGCATAGGAGTTGGCGCCGATGTCGGTCCAGCTCAGCTCAATGCGGCTTCCGCTGACGGTGGCGACACAGGTCGGGGTCGAGCCGGCGACCGATCCACACGGAATGTCGGTGAAGTTTCCGTTGGCACGGATCCGCAGCTGGTAGCTGTTTGGTCCTGGTTCGGGGTTGGTATCGGTGAAGGAGGTCGTACCGGTGACCGTCGCAAGGAACGCACCGTTGCGTCGCACGACCAGTGTGTTGCCCGAAGCGTTCTGCCAGTCGATCCGAGCGTCGGACCCAAGGGCTGCAGCGGTGCACGACGCTTGGGTGAGGTTGACGGTTCCACAGCTTTCGGTGATCTGGGTTCCGTTCACGTTGGCCCGGACCTCATAGAGCACGGTCCCACCACCCGGGGAAACATCGGTGAACATCGTGAGAGCGGAGGTGGCCAGGAAGGTGCCGTTCCGGCGAACCGAGTAGTTGTTGACGCCGATGGTCGACCAGTCGAGGTCGACCTTGGAGCCATTGACGGTGGCGGTGCAGTTGAGCGCTGGGGTGCCCAACACGATCTGGCCACAAGCCACGTCGGTTTGCGCACCGTTGACGTTGGTCCGGATCAGGTAGGTGAAGGTTCCGCCGCCTGCGACCGAGTCCTGGAAGCTGCCGTCGGGTCCAGTACTGGAGCCGGCGAACACACCGTCACGGCGCACGATCACGTTGGAGTCGTTGGCGTTGGTCCAGCTGACCTCGACCGTTGTGGGGTTCAGCTTGCGAAGCACGCACTTGGCCTGCTCGCTTGGTCCCCAGATCTCGATCTCGGCCACGTCGAGTTGCGGTGCGGTGCTGGCTACCCGGAAGTAGCGGGATCGAACCACGTCACGAAGGTGGATCTGCGAGGAGCGCTCGCCGGGGAAGTTGTACTCAGTAACTCCGGCCTGGGCCCGAGTACCGGCCACGGTGGTGGAGGTGAACGGGGTTTCGCTGACGAACACGCTGATGTCGGCGAAGTTGGTGTCGAAGTCGACGGCTGGTCCGAAGATGTTGGCCCGGTTGATCGTGGTGGACCTGCCGAGGTCGACGTCGATGAAGTGATCGGTGCCGGTCGCCGAGGAGAACTTCGACACGTTTGGGTTGTGGCTACCGTCGACCGCTCGGGCCGCGGTTTCGCCGTTCTGTGCTGGCGAACTGGTGACGGGCTTGTTCAGCGCGATGTTGTCGAAGTTGCCGTTTCGGAACTCTGCGGCGTAGCCGGTGAGCACGCCCTGAACCCGGTCGTTGTCCTGACCGACCAGAAGGCCGTCGGGGACAGTGGTGAGATCGAGCACACCTTTGAACGCATTGCTGGTGGGATCCCAGGTGGGCAAGCCCTTGCCGGTGTAGGGCGAGATCGCGCCGATCTGCTCGGCGCGGTAGACATAGCCGGTTTCGACGAGTTCGGTGCGGAAGTTCGCGTCGCGGGTTGGGTCAGCATCGTAGATGTTGAACCGGTTCAGACCGTCGGTGGTGCGGCCGGGGTAGGCGCTGGGCGCGGCAGGGGAGGGGAGGTAGCGGAAGTGGCCGCCGACATAGATGGCGTCATCGTCGATGCCCAC
>CAZGVQ010000334.1:0-4795 GCA_964529355.1 uncultured Acidimicrobiales bacterium | reverse complement strand
GCGTCTTGGCGTGAAGGATTACGACGGCACCTTCGCAACCGCCGGCTCGATCATTATTCGCCAGCGTGGAACCAAGTTCCATCCCGGTGAGAATGTTGGCCGGGGTGGCGACGACTCGCTCTTCGCCAAGGTCGACGGACGCGTAAAGTTCGGTCGGCGCCGCGGTCGGCGCCTGGTCGACGTCATTCCCGAGTAGCCACCGGGCCTTCGGGTCGAAAAATGGGGTGTCCAACCCCGCTATAGGCCAAACGGCCCGCTTTTCGGCAATCATCAAGCAGTACGGCCAAATGTGCCGATGGAACCATTGTGATTGGTTCTCCCGGTCAGCCCTCGGCGACTAGCGCTCGGCGGCCACGATTCTTCCGCGCCACCGGCGACCCGCGCCGCGATCGCGGCGCCGCTCTGGTGGAGGCCGCGTTCGTTACTCCTGTGCTGCTGTTTCTGGTGTTCGGCCTCTTTGAGGTCGGCCTCCTGTTTCGAAACTACTTGGGCGTCAGCGCTGCGGTGAAGGACGGCGCCCGCGCCGCGAGCATCGCGTCAAACAACCCCCAGGCAGACTGGTTGGTCCTGCAAGCGATCCGGCGGACCTCGGCGCCACTTCCCGATGGAGCTATCCAGCGAATCATCGTGTTCGATGCGTCGCTGCCCGCAAACGCCAACGGCCCGTCCGCCGATTGCCTGAACCTGCTGCCCGGCACGCGCTGCAATGCCTACGTGCCAACCGATTGGGAGACCTACGACGCTGACAAGTTTGAGTGCAACGGGATACCTGACCCCGATTGGTGCGGGGCCGATCGCGACTCCTTCTTCAGTGATCCGACGCCTGCCAGGATCGGTGTGCACATCGAGGTTCGCCACGACTACATCACCGGTCTGTTCGGTGACTCCCTGGGCATCGAGGAAGTAGCGATCTTCCGAATCGAGCCGACCGCCTCATGAGTGCTGTCTTCCTTCGTCGTTACCTCGACCGATTGCGTTCCAGATCTTCGGACCGGCGCGACCGCGGCGCGGTGATGATCGAGTTCCTGCTGGCGGTACCCATCGTCATTCTGTTCTTGTTCGCAGTGATCGAGTTCTCGCTCCTGTGGCGGAATTCGCTTACCGTTTCGACCGCAACCCAACTGGGCGCACGTGCGGCCGCCAATGCCGGACCGCACCGTCTCGCCGATCACAACGCACTGTCCAGCGCCCTCGCAGGACTTTCCGAGCTGCCCGACGACTCGACCATCGAACGCATCGTGGTCTTTTCGCCCATCAACGACGCCGGTGATATCGATCCCGACTGTCTCACCGGCCCGAGTAAAGCCGGTCGGTGCAATGTCTATGAGGGCGCACTGCTCAACAACCCCCTTCCGGCGGACTTCACCGCCGCAGCTGACCCTGCTACCCAGACCACCTGCGAGCCGGGCTCGCCCGATGAAGCCTGGTGCCCGGGCGGGCGAGAGAACGACTTTTCCAATGGCTTTGATCAGGTCGGCGTGTACGTGCAGGTTCGTCATCGATTTGTGACCGGGTTGGTGCTTCCGTCTCGCGAACAAATCATGCGAGACGAGGCCGTCATGCAACTCGAGCCGGAGGTCAACTAGTGCCTGAGGCGAACATGAAGGAACGCGGTTACGCACTGATCTTTGTGGCGTTTTTGCTGCTGCCGATGCTGGGCATGGTCGGCATCGCGGTCGATATCGGCTCGTTCTACGTTCGAGCAGCCAAGATCCAGCGGGCGGCCGACGCTGCGGCGCTTGCCGGTGTCATCTACCAACCCGACTTCACCCAGGCTGAGGCCGTTGCCCGGGATTTCGCGAAGAAGAACGGGTTCGACCCAGCCGCCGACCCCGATATCGAGGTCGTCGTGGAGTCGATTGGTAGCCAACGTCTCCGGGTCACGATCTATGACCGCGACGTCGATGTGTTTTTCTCATCGGTCTTCCTGAGCGATGTTGAGATCGTTCGATTCTCCACCGCCGAGTATGTGCGACCGGTGCCGCTGGGGAGTCCGATCAACGAGTTCGGAAACACCAGCGCCGTTCCTGACGCGAGCGACCCCCAGTTTTGGGCTGCTATCCAGGCCCCGCATACCCGCTACATCGATGGCGACCCATTCACGACCTCGTGCCTGACCACGCCTGATGTCTTGGGCACTCAGGTTGGCAACAGCTGTCTCGGCGGCGTGGATACCCAGAACCCGGGATTCCGACCGGAGGGTTACTGGTTCACCGTCGAGGTCACTCCCGACCAGGTGAACCTGCCGGTGACGGTCTCGGTGTTCGACGCCGGGTTCTATCAGCGCGACTCACTTTCGGACAGTGCTGGCGACTTTGTGTTCAATGCGGGTTCGGGACGTAAGCCCGACACCGGGTTTCAGCTCTACGACACCGACAGCACGGTTCTTGATCACACCGACAATCCACGGCTTTCCGGCTGCAACCTTCAGGTCGAGGCCGAGACAGGAGGCTTCCGGGATACCTGGGCGCCGATCTGTGTGATCACCCCATCTCAGCCCGGCCTGTTCCCGATCCGGGTGTATACCTCGAACTCCCCAGATCCCCAGTTCGCTCCAAGCAACTTCCCGACCGGTTGGGTATCCGAAGGGCAGGGCTTCAACGGCTTTTCGCTCCGAGCGACCTGTGCAGGTTGCCCAACCCAACCGCGCCTCTATGGCCTCAGCGATATCTCGATCCTCAACAACATCGAAACAACGGGTGGCGCGGCATCGGAGTTCTTCCTCGCGGAGATCGCGCCGGAGAACACGGGGAAGTCGCTCGAGATCCGCATGTTCGACCCGGGGGATGGTGAGGCAGGTAGCTTCCATCTCAGCATCATCCATCCCAATGGCGCTCCGCAGCAGGGCTGTAGCTTCGAATCCGACGGCGGCTCGGGTGGAACCGCGCTTTCCGGCAACATCACCGGTGATTGCACCATCGTTACCCGCGACGGCAGCGCAGCGGCTGGCTCGGAGAACCTGTTTGACGGGCAATGGCTCACGGTGACGGTGCCGCTGTCGAACTACACGTGCGCTGACGGCGTTACGGCAAATGGCTGCTGGTGGAAGGTGCAATACGACTTCATCGGTGGCGCACAGGCGACGGACCGAACGGTCTGGCAGGTGCAGGTCGTTGGCGATCCCGTCCGGTTGGTACCCGGATGATGTGGCGCATGTCATCGGCTGAGAAGCGGCAAATGGCCGAATCTAGGCCGGATGGCTCACTCAACTTTTTTGGCGGCGAGGTCGATACACGAGACATGGTCGTGTCCCCCCGCTCCCGCCGCGAACTGCGACGATCCTCCGTCGACGCCAAGCGCGATCGCGGAGCGACACTTATCGAAGCGGCCATTGTGATGCCCGTCATCATGCTGATCCTCTTTGGTGTCCTCGAGATGGGCATGCTGTTCCGGAACTACCTGTCGGTGACCCAGCTCACCAGGGATGGTGCCCGTTCGGCGAGCGCTTTCGGTCGCGACTTCGACGCTGACTTCCGCTCGGTTTCGATCATGAAGAACACCGTCGACGTCATCACCAGCGGCGACGTGAAGCGGGTGGTGATCTTCGATGCGACCGAGGGCCGCGAGAACGCCCGTGTGCCCGAAGTTTGCAAGACGGCCGACCCGACGATTCCGACCTCGATCAACCCCCCACCAGCAGACCTCAACGCCAACATCTTCAAGCACCCTTCCGAGCTCACCGCAGCGGAGAACTCGGCCATTACCCGGTGCAATATTTTCACCCCTGACACCTGGCTCGACGCAGACCGGTATGGCTGCGACGACCTCGGAAACGCCGGCGACGTGCCGGACTTTGACCTGAACTGGTGCCCTCACGTGCGGGACGTCTCCTCCGAGGACGGCACCGATTACGTGGGGATCTGGATTGAGTTCGAGCACCAGTGGGTAACCGGACTCTTCGGCGACACCATCGACATCACCGAGACCACGATCATGCGCATCGAGCCGAAGGAATTCTGATGAGTTTCATGAGACGTTCGTCCAGGGCATCTTCGGAGAAAGACCGCGGTGCGGTCATGGTGGAAGCCATCGTCATCCTGCCGCTGCTGATCCTGTTGGTTCTGGGAATCTCGGAGTTCGGATTCATCTTCCGGTCGACCATTACCATCGCCAGCACCTCGCGTTCGGCGGCCCGCGTGTCGAGCAACGTCGCCAACGACCGCGGCGCCGACTACGAGACGCTCAACACCGTGATCGCATCATTGGGCTCGAGTTCGATCGATCTGAATGATGTCGAGCACGTGCTCATCTACAACTCGACACTCGAAGACGACGTGCCGGCCAACTGTTTCAGTGGCGGGGTACCTCAAGCCAGTAACTCGACCGGACGCGAGTGCAACCACTACGACACCGCCGATCTGATCTCGCTGGCGAGCGACCCGACGGCGGCGGCCACGTTCGGACTCAACACCGACGGCACACCGATCAACCCAACGGCCACCGCTTGTGTGATTGGCGACGCTGACTTTGACTTCTGCCCACTCGATCGGGACCGGACCCCAAACCCCAACACCGAATACGTGGGTGTCTGGATCCAGGTGCGCCATGACTTCACCACCGGTGTTCTGCCCTGGAACGGCATCACGCTCGAGGACAAGACCGTTATGGGTATCGAACCAGTAGGAACGCTATGAGAACCCGCATTGCTTCATTTGTGAATGAGAAACGAGCCCGTGCGGCCAACGATGCCGGCTTTGCCATCGCGATGGTATCGCTCCTACTCATTCCGCTGATTGGCTTCATGGCTCTGGCCATCGACGTCGGCGCCTGGTACACCCAGGCCACGCGTGTGCAG
>CAZGVQ010000333.1:0-4801 GCA_964529355.1 uncultured Acidimicrobiales bacterium | reverse complement strand
AGTGCTTTCCGGAGCATCCCCCTCGTCCGCAGCGCTTGCGCCAGCGTCTGGCGATGTTGTGTCGGCGGCTTGTTTCGCCTCGTACTCAGCGGCAACATCGGCCCACTGTGAGTACTCGTCAGCAACATCTTCCCAGTCGGAAACCCCGCTGGAATCGTTGTCATCAAGGCTTTCGAAGATCCCATCGAGATCTACATTGTCGGATCGCTTGAGCGCCCGAGCCTCTTCAAATCGTCTGTGGCGACCCTTTTTCATCGGGAAACGCTCCAAGTATTTCGAAATCTAATCCAAGAGCCACACTATACATCCCCAGGAGGATGCTCACAGACCACATCCCAACGATTTTCGCAGCAGAAGCGGCACTTTTGCGCTGCCGTACCAACGAATGTGACCGAAGTTACCGATCGACGGGCTGATGGCTTCGAGACTCGAGCACCAGGCCGTCGCGTCCGTTGAAGGCCAGTGCGGCTTCGCCATCCATGAGCCGGCCGACCAGGTCACCGGCGAGATCCTTGCGCCAACCGGCGCTGAGGCGCGCATCTTCGTCGCCGCGGACAAACGCTTCGATGTCGTTGCGGCTGGCCAGCAACGCCGGGTCGATGGAGAGCTCTTTGGACAATTGGCTCACCCATGCCGAGATCAAGGTGACCGCAGGGCGCATTTCGCGCAACGAGTTCCCCCGGGCGGGCGCCTTGAGCAGCACCGGCTCACGGCCTTTCGCATCGGCGATGACCTCGAGGATCATGTTCTTTGCTCCGCCCTTGAGATGGCGATCGTCGAGCCCGCGAACCGACTTGAGCTTTTCGATCGTGGCCGGCTTTTTCTGGGCCAGCGCCACAACAGCAAGGTCGGGAAGTACAAAGCGAACCGGTTGATCGATCTCGGCCGCCCGACGCTCGCGCCACGCTGCCATCGCCTGGGCCACGGCGAGACTGGATCCGCGGAGATGCCGGACATCCTTGATCTTCAACCAGGCTTCTTCAGGGTCCCGTGACGGCCGGCCGCGTAGCCGGAAGTTCTCACATTCCTGTTTGGCCCAGCCAAGGCGCCCGCGATCGTTGAGATCGTCGCTGATCATCCGATGAATAGTGAGCAGATCGGCTACGTCGGAAGCCGCGTAGGTGGTCTGACCCGGGGTCAGCGGCCGGGCGAGCCAATCGGTGAGGCGATCGCCCTTGGGCAGGCGCTTATCGAGGAACTTCTCGTGGAGTGCCGACAGCGACGGTGAACTCATGCCGATGAATCCGGCGGCGATCTGGGTGTCGAACAGTGCTGACGGAATGGCGTTCGCAGCGAGGTCGAGAACCTCGAGGTCCTGCTGCGCAGCATGCATCACCGCAGTGCCGGGGCCTTCAAGCACCGCGGCGAGCGGCTTGAGCGACACCGCAAGCGGATCGATCAGCGTCGGCTCGCCTCCGGGCCAGAGCACCTGCACCAGTGCGACCTTGGGGAAATACGTGCGCTCGCGATGGAACTCGGTGTCGACGGCATACACGTCGTGCTCGAGCAGACTGGCAACAACGTCGTCGAGGTGCGATTCGGTCTCGACGAGGGGAATGTCGGAACTCTCGGGAGCGGCGCTCACTCGGCAGGGCCCGAAGCGAACGGCTTCCCCGATGCCACCCATGCTTTGGTTCCACCGGCAACGTTGATCGAGCTGACGCCGTTCGCCGTCAGAAACTCCGCCGCCTTCATGCTGCGTCCACCAGCCGCACACACCACCCAAAGGTCGCCGCCACCATTGGCCGCCACATGCGCAGAGATCTCGGCGACTCGCTCGGGGACCTCGCCAAGGGGAACGTGGAGCCCGCCCTCGATACGTTCTTCGAGCCACTCGTCGAGCTCGCGGACATCGAGCATCGCCCCGCCATGCCCTAAGGCATCAGCTAGCTCGTCTACCGATTGTTCTGGCACTGCGCTCAACGCTCTACCCCGAAATCCCAAAATCGTCGTCACGAGATGCTATCGGAAGATCCCCCGGCTCATCAGCGTCGGCGAACCAGGTCGAGTCTTCAAACACCGCCTCGACGACGGCGGCACCATGCAGTCCGCCACGAATCGATCGCTCGCCAGCCGCGAACCGCTCCTCGAGCTGCGCAGCCAGCGAAACGCGCATCGCCGTTTGCACGTACTGCAGGCGGTCGCCCACGAGCGGCACCACCGCATCGGCCGGGTCGCCGCTTTCGCGACCATCGAGCTCCGCGACGACTTCGCGCACCGCCGACGACGACGGAGACAGCAGATCGCACGGCATCAGCACAAGGATCTGCGTAGATATCAGGCCCAGGGCCGTGATGACGCCGCCCAGCGGCCCCTCGCCTGGATAGCGATCGGGCACCGACACCACACCGGGCCACGCACCCGGGGGGCGCCCGACCACCAGGACTTCGCGGGCCCCGGCTCGCCGGGCCTCATCGACGACGCGGAGCACCATGGCGTCGCCGTCGATCTCGATCAGCGCCTTGTCGCGACCCATCCGACGGCTCGAACCACCGGCCAACACCGCTACCGAGAACTCGAGCTCACGCGTGACGGTCATACTGGGAGCATGCCCCTGGGAACACAATCCATCAACGCCATCACGTTCTTTACCGCAGACATGGCAAGCAGCGTACGGTTTTATGAGGCCCTGGGGTTCGACGTGGTGTTCGGCGGCCCGTTTGAGCCGTTCACGAGCATGGCTGGACTACGCGACGCTCACGGCAACGCAACGCACTTCGTGAATCTGCAGCTCCAGTCCGACTTTGTGGCGCAGGGACTCTGGGGACGGGTGATCTTCCATACCGCCACGCTCGACGGGGTAGACCAACTCCACGATGCGGCGATCGAGGCGGGGTTCACGCCCGAGATGGCGCCGTCAGACGCGCCCTGGGGCGAACGGTACTTTCACCTTCGCGACCCCAGCGGCCACGAGCTGAGCTTCGCCCACCGACTTGACGCCCACTAAGCGCCGCTAGTCCGCCGGCGGCCACGCCGGGTCGAGCTGAAGCAGGAAGTGGGCACAGCGCTCGTTCTCGTCGTCCTCGCCGATGGTCTCCGCCAGGCGTTGCAACCCGGCAAGCGCCCGCAGAAAGCCACGGTTCGTCTCGTGCTGCCAGCGAACATACCCCGAGCCTCGCCAGCCATTTTGGCGGAGCCGGTCGAGGCCTCGGTGATACCCAACCCGATACGCCGCATACGCCTCAGCGTCATCGGCGGCCAGGTCGCCCATGGTGGCCCAGGCAGCCAGAAAGGTCGGCCACGAACACACCACTTTGCCCACCTCGACGCGCCGGTCGACTTCGGGTGCGGCGAGCGCTGTCTCGAGAGCGGCGAGCGCTTCAGCCGGTTCGGGTGGAAGGATCGTCTCGGGTGGTCCAGTGGTGAGATGGACAGGATTGATGTCTGACATAGCCGCAAGCCTATTACGCTCGGGCGATGGTCCCGACCGTCACTCCCCTGCTTTCCCTGCTGTCCAACACGTCCGTGCCGTCCGTGCTGTCCGTCCTGGCGATCTCGATGCCATCGTTCGTGACCCCCGACCGGCTTCGGTGGATCATTCCGCTTCTCACCCTTGCCATGATCTTCGCAGCGCTATGGGTAGTGCGATTCATCACCAAGCTGGTGATCAAGGCGTCGATACTGGGCGTCATCGCCATCTTTGTACTCACGCTGTGGGTCCAGCGAGCCGACCTCGGCGACTGTGCCCAGACCTGCGAGTGCAGTCTCTATGGCCTCGATGTTGAGATCACCCAGGAACAGTTCGTCGAACACGGGTGCCGCGAGTAGGACCGCCGCCTAGGGCACTCGCACCAGACGAAGCACGTTTGCCGACTGGCTCGACGTGCTGGCGCCCGCCAGTACAGCTACGAGCTCGCCGGTAACCACGTGGCCAAGATCCTTGGCGGTACGGACCGCCTCGGCAGCCATCTCCTCGTTGCTCGTCACGTGAGAAGGCAGCGCCACGGGAATCGTGCCCCATGACAGCGACAGCTGATTGACGGTTCGCAGATCAGTGGAGAAGCCGAGAATGTTTGCTTCGGGCCTGAAGCGGGCCATCGAGCGAACGGTAAAGCCGCTTCCCGACACCGCAACGATGGTCTTGACGCCCAGCTCTTCGGTGGCCCGCCAAGCCGCCATGGTCATGGCGTCGGTAACCGACGCGTTGGTGTCAGCTCCGCTGGTCATGCGAAGTTCGGCGATCCGACGCGCCCAGCCTCGGTGATTGAACTCTTCGTCTGCTCGACGGGCGATACGGCCCATGGTGCGAACGACGTTGATCGGGTCGGCGCCGACGGCGGTTTCGCCCGACAACATGACCACCGACGATCCGTCCCAGACCGCATTGGCCACATCGGATGCCTCGGCCCGTGTGGGTGCCGGCGCATCGATCATCGACTCGAGCATCTGAGTGGCGGTGATGGCCGGTCGGCCAAGCGCGATGCACTGGGAAATGATGTCTTTTTGGAGCACCGGAAGATCTTCGAGCGACATCTCGTTGCCCAAGTCGCCTCGGGCCACCATGACGGCTCCGGAAGCCTCGATGATTCCCTCGAGGTTCTCGACGGCAGCGCGGGTCTCAATTTTGGCCACGATCAGTGGACCTCGGGGATGCGGTTCGGTGCCGACGCGGCGAATCTCATGGGCAGAACGCACGAACGACAGCGCAACCATGTCGACGCCGACCTCGACGAAGGCATCGAGGATTTCCAGATCGTCGGGGGTCGGGGTGTTGATGCGGAGCCGGTCCGAAGGCACGTGAATACCCGGACGCCCCGAAATCTTGCCGCCGTGGGCGACATTGGCGAGCAGTTTGTCGGGC
>CAZGVQ010000332.1:0-4810 GCA_964529355.1 uncultured Acidimicrobiales bacterium | reverse complement strand
CCGGTGAGCCATGGGGCACAACGGTCGAGGGATTGCTCACCTTTCGAGGTTCGCCTACCCGCAGCTTTTACGGCAGCGGGCCGGTGCCCGACTCGCCAGAGATCGGCTGGCGCTTCCCGGAAAACGGTCGTCTCTGCTCGCAGTCGTCGGTGGACGGCGAGAGTATCGAGTGGTGCGGAACCGGATGGACGGGACAACCAGCGGTGTTCGAGCGCGAAGGTCGACGCTGGGTGGTGTTCGGGTCCTATGCATCCAGCGTCCATTTCCTCGACGCGTTCACCGGCGAGCGCATCCTTCCTGACTTTCCGGTGGGCGACATCATCAAAGGTTCGGTGACGGTGGACCCCGACGGTTTCCCCATCGTCTACACCGGGTCGCGCGACAACTTCTTCCGGGCCATCGCCATCGACCGCGAAGAGCCGGTGGAGCTCTGGCGCCTTGCCGCCGACGATGTCTCGCCCACCCGCTGGAACGACGATTGGGACGGCGCAGCGCTCGTGATCGACGACTTCTTGTTCGAGGGCGGCGAGAACTCACAAATCCATGTCGTGAAGCTCAACCGGGGGTATGACGCCAACGGCCTGGTGACCGTCGATCCGGAACTCGTGTTCAACGCCCCGGGCTGGGACGACGAACTCATCAACCGCGTCGGGGGCAATGTCTCCATCGAAAACTCGGTGGCCATCTCGGGTGACACGATGTACTTCGCCAACTCCGGTGGCCTCGTGCAGGGTTGGGATATCTCGCAGCTGAAAGAGGGCGGCCCGGTCGAGCGGGTATTTCGTTACTGGGCCGGCGACGACATCGACGCGTCGATCGTCATCGACGAAGAGGGCATGTTGTACGTGGGCATCGAATACGAGCGCGCGCTGAGCCGGGCGCAAGAAGTCGGCCAGATCATCAAACTCGACCCGTCGAACCCCGATGATCCGCTGGTTTGGGGCGTCGACGAGCGCCCGTACCTCAACGCGGGGGTGTGGGGTACCCCGGCACTCCACGAAGACCTGCTGATCGTGTCGACCGATGAAGGAAAGATCATCGGGCTCGACCGGATGACCGGCCAAGAGCGGTGGTTCATCAAATTGCAGGGCCCTACCTGGCAGTCACCGGTGGTGGTTGACGACACGCTCATCATCGGTGATTGCATCGGCCAACTTCACGCCTTCGACGTCTCCGACACCACCGTCAAGCCGCCAGAAGAGTGGAAGATCCGGCTCGGCGGGGGCGGCTGCATCGAGTCAACCCCGGCAGTCTGGGACAACTGGGTGTACGTCGGAACCAGAGAAGGCCACTTCTACGCCGTCACCGAATAGCTGTCTCTCTGGTCGTTCGCTCACGAGTTCGCTCTCTCTGGTCGTTCGCTCACGAGTTCGCTCTCTCTGCGCTTCGCTATCGGCGTTGGTGCTCGTGTCGTCCTCCGCCCGCTCCGGACGACCCAAACCGCTTCCCGAAGCCAAAGTTAACCTCTGGTGCCTGGCACCTTTGGTTAACTTCGGTGCCAGGTGCTGCCGTCTGGTTTGTCTTCGATCGTTACGCCCTGTGAGGCCAGCTCGTCGCGGATTTTGTCGCTGGTTTCGAAGTCCTTTGCTGCCCTTGCCTCGTCGCGCTTCGCGACCAGCGCGTCGATAGCGGCGTCGGCATCGGTATCGACCGCGGTTGCTTCGGCGGCGGACTCATCGATACCGAGCACCTCGCGCAGCTCGTCGACCGTGGCCTTGAGTGTGGCGGCCGTTGCGAGATCGCCGTCGGAGATCGCTCCGTTTGCCGACCGCAACGTCTTGAATACGGTGGCCACCGCTTTGGGTGTGCCCAGATCGTCATCCATCGATGCGATGAACTCATCGAGGATGGCCTGGTCGGGGGTCCCGTCACCAACGCCCGCGGCCGCAGCGTTGCGGTCGAGTGAGTCGAACCGAGCCAGGGCCTGCGTTGCGGCGTCGAGTGCTTCGGCGTTGAGCTCCATCGTCTGGCGATAGTGGGTCTGCAGCATCAACAACCGCAGGACCCGAGGGTCGTACGCGTCGAGAAAGTCGGCAAGCGTCGTGAAGTTGCCCAGCGACTTCGACATCTTCTCGCCGCCCACGTTGACCATGCCGCTGTGCATCCAGTTGCGGGCGAAATCGACACCGGTGCCGACCGCCTCGGCCCGCTCGTTCTCGTGATGGGGGAACGCCAGGTCGGATCCGCCGCCGTGAATATCGAAACCCGGCCCGAGGATGCCCAACGCCATCGACACGCACTCGATGTGCCAACCGGGGCGGCCCGGCCCCCAGGGAGATTCCCACGTGGGCTCGCCGGGCTTCGCGGCCTTCCAGAGGGCAAAGTCGAGCGGATCGTCCTTTTCTTCATCGACCTCCACCCGGGCGCCGGCGCCCTCGCGTAGGTCATCGACGCTGCGGTGAACCAGGGCTCCGTAGTCGGGAAGTTTGCTGACATCGAAGTACACGCCGCTGTCGAGCACATAGGCCATGTCGCGTTCGAGCAGCGTCTCGATGGTGCTGATCATCTCGGCCACGAAGTCGGTGGCGTGGGTACGGTGATCGGGGTGGATGATCGACAGGCGGTCGAGTTGCTCGATGTAGGCGGCTTCATAGGTGGCCGCGATTTCGGGTTCGGTGGAACCCTCTTTCTGGGCCCGGGCGATGATGTTGTCGTCGATATCGGTGATGTTGGCGACGTAGGTGACGTCGTGGCCGCGCCAGCGAAGGTAACGAACGACCACGTCGTAGGTGAGGGCGGTACGAGCGTGGCCAACATGTGGCACGTCGTACACGGTGGGGCCGCACGAGTAGATCGAGACTTCGCCCTCGATGCGCGGAACGAACTCGCGCTTTTCAGCCGAAAGGGTGTCGTAGAACCTGATCACCCGATCAGGATAGGGGCTGCGACAAGGTTGGCGACTCGAATTCGCCGGTCGGGTGACGCCCGTGGCTGGCGACGCTAGCGAGCGAGGTTGATGCCGAGAATCCCGGCGGCCTCGATAAGGCCCGCTGCCGGGTTGGTGTCGTCGGATGAATCGTCGGCGAGGATGGCCATGGCCAACTCGTCGAGCACATCGCGTGCGGTTGCGGTGTCGAGATCGTTATCGATTGCGGCTCGCACCCTGTCGAGATATTCCGCCGGGTCGGGGCCACCGGTGGAATCGACCGCGGCGAGGAGCCGAGCCAGGCGTTCGTCGCCGTCGTCGATGAAGTGGTCGAACCATTCGAACCCCTCGCGGTAGTGGTGGGCGAGGAGCGCCAGGCGGATCGCCCGGGGGTCGTGGTTCTCTCGCAGCTCGCTCACAAACACGAGGTTGCCCAACGACTTCGACATCTTGGTGCCCTCGTAGGCCACCATGCCGCCATGCAACCAGTGTTTGGCGAAGGGCGCGCCATGAGCGCTTTCGCTCTGGGCGATCTCGCATTCGTGGTGGGGGAAGATCAGGTCGTTGCCCCCGGCGTGCAGGTCGAGCGGCTCGCCGAACTGGGCCCAGGACATCGCCGAACACTCGATATGCCAGCCAGGGCGGCCGGGTCCGAACGGCGAGTCCCACGACGGTTCGTCGTCGGCTGAGGGCTGCCAGAGGATGAAGTCGAGTGGGTTCTTCTGTCGAGGGTCGTCGGGGGTGCCGCCCCGCTCGCGGGCAAACTCCACCATCTCGTCGGTCGAGTAGTGCGACAGTTTGCCGAACTCCGGAAAGGTCGAGACATCGAAGTAGGTGATGCCGTCGACCGTGTAGGTCTGGCCCTGTGCTTCGAGGGTGCTGATGAGCTCGATCATGTCGTCGATCGACTCGGTGGCCTTCGGCTCGGCGATGGCCGGGCGGGTCTCGAGCGCTTCGAGGTCGCCGTGGAACCGTTTCATCTCCCGATCGGCCAACTCGAGAAAGTCGATGCCGAGTTCGCGAGCCTTGGGCAGGATCGAATCGTCGACATCGGTGATGTTGCGCACCATCTGAACCTCGTGGCCCAGATCCTCGAGCCTCCGCACGATGAGATCCATGGTGAGGTACGTCATCGCATGCCCAAGGTGGGTGGAGTCATACGGGGTGATCCCACAGACGTACATCCGAACAACCGGCCCCGGTTCGAAGGGGATGATTTCCTGAGCGGTGGTGTCGTACAGCTGCACGGCGCCGAGGCTATCGGTTACTCGGCCTCGTCGAACGCCTCGAAGGAGTCGAAGGAGTCGAATGGCTCCGGCGGCGTCTCGAATCCGGCGGTGTCGACACCTTCGTTGGTGTCCGGTGCAACCACGGGCGCCTCGGGGCTGTCGATCACCGCGGCCAACAGAAGCACCAGGCCGATGACGATCACGATTGTCCCCGCGACCGCTCCTTCGGTGACGTTGATGAGTCCGTGGTCGTCGACCAGGTAGGCAATTCCGGCAAAGGAGAACATGATTCCCGCAATCAGTGCAGTTCGGTCGATTGGATGCTTGGTGATGTTGAGCTTGCTGAGTTGGTTGGTCGTGTTCATCGTGTTACCTCGATTTTTCCAAAGCCCACGTCGATGTTGAGGGCGAGCGTTCCGTTTGCGGATCCTGACTGCGAGTTGAAGTTGACGCCGGCGCCCGGCCCGTCGGCGCTGCGTCCGAGCACGTCGATATCGCCTGCTCCGACGTCGGCCTCGATGTCGAGAGCGACGTCTGCCGGTACCCGAACGATGACTTCGCCAAAGCCGTGGTCGATGTCGATCGTCTCGGTTTCTCCGTCGAGTTCGATCGAGCGCAGGTCGTATTCGACCGACCCGACGCCTCGGTCGAAAGTGCTCGAACCGATGTCCACAATGTCGATGTTGCCGATCTCAACCCGTGTGGTGTCGAAGCT
>CAZGVQ010000331.1:0-4833 GCA_964529355.1 uncultured Acidimicrobiales bacterium | reverse complement strand
TGACTGAGGTATGTCTGCTCGGCGGCAAGATCGGGATGATCCGGAGGTTCAGATGAGTCAGACACGGCCAGCCAACCTACTGCCCGGGACGGCACCCGCGCAGCGAGTTTCGCAGGCTCGAGCACCAACCCCCACAAGGTCGGGAACTAATCGCACTCGTCCGTTCGTCGAAGGAGAAGAGGCGTCACCCGGGCGCCGGACCATCTGGAGGCAACCATGGCGGACCTTTCCGAATCAGCGACTCAACAAGCAACTCTCCGACGGTTGTCCCGACGAGAGTTCGGCGGCCTCAGTGTGGGTGCTCTGGCCCTTCTGGCCGCCGGCTGTGGAGCCGAACGCTCCGAAAGCCTGGTCGGCAACGCCACCCCGACCGTCCCCGTAGCGACCCTGCCCACAACAACGGTGCCCGACGGTCCACTGATCCAACGCTTTGCGACCCAGACCAGTCGATCAACCGACCCGCAAGCCGACGGCGTGGCAGTCAACGCGGCGGTGGCGGGGCTCAACCAGTTCGGTATCGATGCCTACCAACAGGCGGCCAAGAGTGCCGGCGCGACCAACGTGATTCTGGGCAACTACAGCCTGGCAACCGCACTCTCGCTAACGCTGGCAGGAATGGCCGGCACCTCACGGCAGGAGTTGGCGGAGATGCTGCACCTTGAGAACATCGATCCCGCATTGCTCGATCCCGCGCTGAACGCGCTCGACCTGATCATCGAAAGCCGGGCAACCGAGGAGCTCGACATATTGACGGCCAACAAGTTGTTCGTGAAGCCCGGCCTTCCACTGGTCCCTGAGTATCTGGACACGGCCGTCGAGCACTACGGCGCTCCCGTGACCGAGGCCGAGTTTGGTTCCGGAGAAGTCGCCGCCGAAGTGAACGCATGGGTCGCCGAGCAAACCGACGGGTTCATCGAGGACCTCGTCGACACGTACCAGCCCAGTACCGTGATGGCGATTGTAAACGCCGTCTACCTCAAGGCTCCCTGGGGCGTCACCTTCACCGATAAGGGCAATGGCAACTTCAAGAAGTTGGGCGGCGAGGCACGGCCAACACCGTTCTTCGGCCACGATGACTTTCTTCCCATCAACATCGGCGACACCTACCAAGCAGTGGAGATGCCCTACGCGGGCGGAAACCTTGCGATGCTCGCCATCATGCCCAACAACCTCGAGCGCTTCGAGAGCTCGCTGACCGCCGAACGGCTCGACGAGATCGTAGGCGGACTCAACGAGAGCGGTATCCACTTCGCGCTTCCGAAGTGGGCCGCCGAGGAGAAATACGACGGTCGTTCACTTCTCGATCCCCTCGGACTCCCCGCGGGCGACGCCGACTTCAGCGGAATGATCGAAGGTGGCCAGACCGGTTTCTCCATCGGTGCGGTGGATCATCTCGCTCGAATCGAAGTGGACGAGACCGGAACAACAGCGGCCGCCGCAACGAGCGTCGAGATCGCCGGCTCGCACGGCCCCACCATCACGTTCAACCGCCCATTCCTCTACGTGATCCGCGATCGAGGGTCCGGGGCGATCCTCTTCATCGGCCGCGTCGCCGATCCCCTCAATCAGGAAAGCTAGGTTGCGCGACCAGCGCTTCGACGAGGTCTCGCATATCCGCCGCCCCTTCGGCGGTCGAGCCTCGCAGGTAATCGACTGCCAGGCAGCCGTGCACTGCTCGGTGCACCTGGCGTGCTGACCGGCGGGCGGTCGACTCCTCCAAACCCATTGCAGCGAACACCAACGCGAAGATCCCGACCAGGCGGTCCATTGCTTCGATGACCTTGCCATCGTCGCCAGGCGGCGGTCGCAGGGTCGCGGCGAACTGTCCGGGGTTCGTCAGCGCGAAGGCATGCCATGCGTCGGCCATGGCCAGTAATGCATCGCGACCGGCCTTGCCCGTGGCCGCCGCCTGCACCGATCTGGTGAGGTCCTCGAGCGCCTGCACGGCGACCAGCCGGTGCAAGCCATCGGCGCTGCCGCAGTAGGTGTAGAGCGCCGATGTCGCGACGCCAAGCTCCACCGCCACCGCCGACATCGAAAGTCCGGCCAGCCCGTTTCGATCGACCACGCCAACCGCGGAGGTGGTCACGTGAACAACGCTGAGCTTTGCCTTGGGGGCCATGAAACCACGATACGCGGCATCAAGACCCAAGTTCGACATTTATGAAAGAAAATCTGTATTGCTGAAATAGTTTCTCTATGGAGTCGGTTGGAGCTGTCACAACCAACCAGCAAACCCACTCATTGGAGATACCACCATGATGTTCAACACCAACGACTTCTTTCGAGAGTTCGACCACGCCGTAGGCGCAGCCAACAAGCGTTCGAACAACCCCATGCCGCTCGACGCGTACCGACGCGGCGACGACGTTTGGGTCCACGTCGACCTGCCTGGCGTTGCAGCCGAGTCGGTTGACATCGACGTCGAGCGCAGCGTGCTGACCATTTCCGCCGAGCGGTCCTGGCCAGTCGAGGACGGCGACACCGGCTACCTCGCCGAGCGCCCCAGCGGTGCGTTCCGCCGCCAGGTCCACCTGGGCGACAGCCTTGATGTCGAAGGCATCGAGGCCGACTACGCCGACGGCGTACTAACTCTGCGGATCCCGGTTCTCGCCAAGGCGAAGCCCCGCAAGATCACCGTGGGCGGCCTCACCCCCGCCCCCGACGCGGCAATCGAGGCCGAGGCAACTCCGGCTTCCTAAGGCCCCTCCGGGCAAGGACGTCGGTCGGCTCGGCACCTATCGGCCGACCGACCGACGTCCGCACGCCCGGGACTTCATAAATCCGCAGGTCGTCAGTGCTAGAAGTAACTTCGGACGTTCGACTAGTTTCGTCGCGATGCAACCACGCCCACGAAGTGTCTCATCGTTCAGGGGCGTCAAACGCTTCGCTGCATTGTTTGTCTCGCTGGCCCTCATCGGGGCCGCATGCTCAAACGACGAACCAGCCGACGGCGGCGGGGCCTTGGAAGCAGGCGACGGCGACTTCGGCGCTACCAGCGATGAACTCAACACCATCGCGATCGCCGAACGGTTCGGAAACAGCACCGCCGCGTTGTCGGTGGTGGTGCAGGGTCAGCAGATGCTGCCCGACTTCCCCGATGGCCTTCCCGACGATGTCGAGGTGCCCGACGGGGTCATCCCCCGGGTCGATGCGCCAATCATGCGGAGCAGCGGCAGCGGCTTTGTCATCGAATCCAACGACAACCGGTTTGTGGTCACCAACTTCCACGTGGTCATGGACACCCTGCCGCCGGGCAGCACCGAGATGTTCGAGGGCTCCACCATCACCGCCACATTCGGCCAGAACGAGTTCGATCAGTTCCCGCTTCGCGTCATCGGCGTGAACCCCTCGTTCGACCTGGCGCTGCTCGAACCCCTCGACGACAGCACTCCCCTCCCTGACGTCGACCCGATTCCCCTCGCCGACTCCGACCTGGTGCTCAAGGGCCAGAAGACCATCGCCATGGGTAACCCGTTCGGCCTCGGCACAACCCTCACCACCGGCACGGTCTCGTCGACCGGTCGATTCGTGCAGTCGGTTGGCCAGGTCAGCATTCCGATGATCCAGACCGACGCCGCGATCAACCCCGGCAACTCGGGTGGCGCACTGTTCAACTCGTCGGGCGAACTGATTGGCGTGAACACCGCCATCTTCAACCCCGAGGCTGCGGCGTTCGCCGGCATCGGGTTTGCCGTGCCTTCCAACCTGGTACAGGAGGCCTTGGCAAATCTTGAGCTCGGCGGTGTATCGAACCTCAACGACACCCGTCCGGCGTTCGGGGCCCAGCTCGGAACCCTGGCGTTGCTCCCCGAACAGGTCCGAGAAGCAGCCGGCCTACCCGAGTCCGGCGTGGTGATTCTCGACGTGGCGCCCGGCGGTGCCGCCGAGAACGCCGGCCTGTCCGCACCAGAGTTCGAGTCGGTGATGGGCATCTCGGTTCCGGTCGATGCCGACGTCATCGTGGCTATCGATGGCGCAACGGTCGCGACTGCCGAAGACCTCAACCTGGCCATCACCTACGACGCCGAACTCGGCCAGGAAGTGACCCTCACCATCCTTCGCGGCGGCGCAGAAACCGAGGTCGTTGTTTCTCTCGACGGCTAGTCGATCGGCTCGACCTGCACGAGGGTGTCGCCGTAACTCGACCCACTTCCGAATTCGGTATCGCCAGCGTTGGTGAGGTCGTTGATTGAACCCAAGCTGTCGCCGTAGGCCGCGTCGACATATCCCCAGGGCACACTGACCACTCCGGGCCGAAGCCGATCGCTGATGGCGACCGGTAACACCAGCGAGCCACGATCGTTGAAGATCCGAGCCTGGTCGCCGTCGGTCAACCCACGAGCCGAAGCATCGGCGGCATCGAGCTCGATATGGGGTTTGGTTTCACGGTCGGCGTGGGCGGCGAGACCGCTGTAGGACGTGTTGAGAAAGCGGGTGGCCTTCTTGGGTGTCTGCAGAAACAAGGGATGGCGATCCATGTCGGGGCTGCCCGGGCCTTCGGCCACCGGCTGCCATGCCGGAAGCCTCGGGATACCCATGACCTCAAATGACTCGCCCACCAGCTCGGCTTTGCCACTCGGGGTATGGAAGCCACCCTCGGCGTAGGGCAGAAAGCCCTCGGGGAAGCTACTGACCCGCACAAACCCCTCGCTGCGCAACTCATCGAGATCGACATGATCGCCGAGCGACAGCTGCACCTGCTCCATATCGGAGAGGTGAAGTTCGGGTTGGTTGAATCCGAAGGCGGTTGCCAGACGCCGGAACAACTCGGTATTGGCCACCGCCTCACCAAGGGGCTCAGTGGCGGGTTCGTTCCAACCAATCCACAGA
>CAZGVQ010000330.1:0-4859 GCA_964529355.1 uncultured Acidimicrobiales bacterium | reverse complement strand
GTCATGTCGATGCAGGAGGCCGACCTGCTTATCGCCCTCGGCAGCCGCTTCGACGATCGCGTTACGGGCCGTCTCGATGGCTTCGCCCCCGATGCCAAAGTCATCCATGTCGATATCGATCCCGCCGAAATCGGGAAGGTTCGGCGCGCCGACATCGGCGTGCAGGCCGATGTGCGCCTGGCGATGGAAGCGCTCGTGGCTGCAATTTCGGATCTGGGCGGTGCCGATGCCCAAGCGGACCGCAGCGTATGGCGCTCGCACCTTTCCGGCTACCAGGAGAAGTTTCCACTGGTCTATGAGCAGTCGGCTCCCGGCGACGCACTGAAGCCCCAGTTCGTGCTCGAGCGGCTCCGCGATGGCTCACCCACCGACACCATCGTCACCTCCGGCGTGGGCCAGCACCAGATGTGGGCCAGCCAGCACTGGAACTTCGAATACCCGTACACCTGGATCAATTCAGGTGGCCTGGGAACCATGGGATTCTCCATTCCCGCGGCCATCGGAGCAAAGGCCGGCATGCCCGACCGCACGGTTTGGGCAGTCGATGGTGACGGCTGCTTCCAGATGACAGCCCAGGAGCTTGTCACCGCATCGATGGAGCGAATCCCCATCAAAGTTGCGCTCATCAACAACGGCTATCTCGGCATGGTCAAACAGTGGCAGGAGATGTTCTACGACGAGCGCTACTCCGAGGTCTACCTTTCGCCGGACCTGCCCGACTACAAGATGTGGGCCGAGTCGATGGGCTGTGCCGCCATCCGGGTCGAGTCGCCCGAAGAGGTCGACGCAGCCATCGCCGAGGCCAACGAAATCAATGATCGACCGGTTGTGGTCGAGTTCCGCACCGACCCCGGCGAGAAGGTCTTCCCAATGGTCCCTGCTGGGGCCACCAACAGCGAACTCATGGTCGACCCCTCACAGGCCGGCCAGCTGCAAGGGGGAGCGCAATAACATGTCCGATCGATTTCATACCGTTGTCTGCAAGGTCGAAAACAAGGCGGGCGTCCTCGCTCGAGTCGCCGGACTGTTCGCCCGCCGAGGCTTCAATATCGAGTCACTGGCGGTGGCACCCACCCACGACGACGCATTCTCACGCATCACCTTTGTGGTCGATGTCGAGTCGGCCTCGCTCGACCAGGTGGTGAAGCAGCTCGACAAGCTCATCAATGTGGTGGAGATTCGCGAGCTCGATCCGCAGAACTCCATCGAACGCGAGTTCATGATGATCACCATCAGCGTGGCGCAGGGCGATCGACAGCCGGTCTTTGATCTGGCCGAAGAGTACGTGGCCGAGGTCCTCGACACGGGAGCCGACGACATGATGCTGTCGCTCAGCGACACGCCGGCGCGAATCGAGGAGTTTGAGACCAAGCTTCAGCCTTATGGCATTTGTCAGATCCAGCGAACCGGCACCGTCGGTATGGCAAAGCTCGAGCCATAGGGGCGAAAAGCCACACGGCGTGATGACTCAGGCTGCGAGGGCGGTTGGCGTTGGCTCGTCCATCGCCGGAAGACAATCGCAACCCACGCGTCCAACATTGGCGAGCGTCGTCGGCCCGCATTGGTCGGCCGGAAGATGCTCCACGACCCGAACGAGCGCATCGACGACCTTGTCGTCCCACTGCGCCCCCTGGTGTTCTTGCAGGATTGCTATGGCCTTCTCCCGACCCATGCCCTCGCGGTACTGCCGGGTGTTGGCCATGGCGTCATAGGCGTCGCACACAGCGACGATGCGTGACTCGATTGGTATGGCGTCGCCGGTGATCTGATCGGGGTAGCCGCGTCCGTCGACCCGCTCATGATGACCTCGAATGCCGGGGGCGAGCGACGCCAGAATCGGTGAGGTAAGTGCGCGGTTCGCGCCGTTTACCGGGTGACACTTCACGACATCGAACTCGTCGTCGGTGAGTCGATCTGGCTTGTTGAGAATTTCGTCGGGGATATCGAGCTTGCCGACATCGTGCAGAAGTCCCACAAGGGAGATGTGGCGCAGAGCCTCGCCGGAATAGCCAAGTTCCTCGCCGACCCGAAGCGCCAATTCCGCGGTACGCACCACGTGTTCGCGGGTAATCGGGTCCTTTGCCTCGAGGTCGGCAATATAGGTGTGCACGATTGGTTCGAGGCCCAGGTCAAGCGCCACGAGTGGGTCGGCGGCCAGTGCCGGGCCCAGCGCATCGCGAATGTCGTCGGCTTTCCGGTACACGATCAACACACCGAGAGTTCCGGCAAACACGCCGCCGATATCAAAGAAGTGAGCGGCCCAGAACCCTGTCGAGAAGGGCGTGACGCCGAACCACATCACGGCCGACGCGGCCACAAATCCGTAGCCGGCGGCGATGATCAAGGGCGCCCAGTTGCGGGCGATCTGGGCAAGTCGAACCTGGCGATACGACAGAGCGAGGGCACCAGCGATGGAGAAGACGGCAATAGCGATTTCGAGCGCTCCGCCGGGGGCGAAGCTGGGAGAGAAGTTTGGAGCAGCAAGCGAGACAGCGCTGATGCTCAGTAGCAGCAGCATTCCCGCGGCCGTCCATTGTTTCCAGATCTTGGGCAGGATCCTTCGTCGCAGGCCAGAGGGGAGCAGGTTGGGGCTGGCGAGTGCGACACCGACAGGAATGGCCCAGAGCCCTGTGCCCAGGGTCGCGGTGTTCTCGCCGTACAGGACCCCGGGAGTGGTGAGGCCGTGGGCGAGCGGAAGAATCGACACCGACATGAAGAACAGCCCCACTGGTACAAGCTCGTGGGTATCGGTCAGGAACGCCCGCCTCAGAACAAATGCGGAGGTGATGACACAAAGTGTGGCGGCGACAAGGATAACGATGAAGAGCGCGATGGGGGAGCCGAGTTCAGTCGCGTTCGAGAAGCCCACGCCTCGGAGGAGGAGCGCTTCGGCGAGGATTGGGATGGTACATATCGCCACCCATGGCGCGTGGTATCCCGATTGGTTTCCCGTCAGAATTCGTCCCGATCCCATATTTGGGGTATCGGCCACGAAAGCAGGTCGCTTTAGACAGATCGAGACAAACGTCACCTGAAAGTCGACTTGTTCGGTCGGCTTTACCAGATTACGCTCCCGGATCACACAAGACGACGGGAGTTCAAGATGAGTAACGAGTGGGGATTCGAGACCAAGCAGATCCACGCCGGCCAGGTGCCCGACAGTGCCACCGGGGCACGGACCGTGCCGATTTATCAGACGACATCATTCGTGTTCGACAGCAGCGAGCACGCTGCGAACCTTTTTGCTCTGGCGGAAATGGGCAACATCTACACCCGCATCATGAACCCCACGCAGGGGGTGCTTGAGGCGCGACTCCAAGCACTGGAATTCGGCACCGATACCGCAGTCGGGATCCCGGGAGCACTGGCCGTGAGCTCCGGCCAGGCAGCCGAGACCCTGGCGATTCTCACGCTCGCTGAGGCCGGAGACCACATCGTTTCGTCCACGTCGCTCTACGGCGGAACCTACAACCTCTTCCATTACACGCTTCCCAAGATGGGCATAGAGGTTTCCTTTGTCGATAACCCCGACGACCTCGAAGCCTGGCGGGCCGCAGCAAAGCCCAACACCAAGGCTTTCTATGGCGAAGGCATCGGTAACCCGAAGAACGACTGCCTCGACATCGAAGGTGTCTCGGCGGTTGCCCACGAGGTTGGGGTGCCCCTCATCATCGACAACACCGTCGCCTCGCCCTACCTCATGAACCCCCTCAAGTGGGGGGCTGACATCGTCGTGCATTCCATGACCAAGTTCATCGGCGGTCACGGCACCTCCATCGGAGGTGTCATCATCGACGGCGGCAGCTTCGACTTCGGTGCGAGTGGCCGGTTCCCCAACTTCACCGAACCCGATCCGAGCTATCACGGGCTTGCCTACTGGCCCGCGCTTGGCCACGGTTCCTTCATCATCAAGGCCCGCGTACAGATGCTGCGAGATCTGGGCTCAGCCCTTTCGCCACAGAACGCGTTCTACTTCCTGCAGGGACTCGAGACGTTGAGCCTTCGAATGGAACGCCACGTGCAGAACGCGCAACAGGTTGCCGAGTTTCTCGACGCCCACGACGAAGTCGAATCGGTGCAGTATGCCGGCCTGGCGTCGAGCGCTCATCACGAACGGGTCGCGAAGTACACCGAAGGGCGGGGCTTTGGTTCTGTGCCCGCGTTTGTCATCAAGGGTGGGAAACCCGCGGGTCAGGCGTTCGTGGAAGGACTCGAACTCCATAGCCACGTGGCCAACATCGGCGACGTTCGAAGCCTGGCAATCCATCCCGGGTCCACCACGCACTCACAGCTCACCGAGGAAGAGCAGGCTACGGCCGGAGTCCATCCGGGTCTCGTGCGGCTTTCGGTCGGCATCGAGTCGATCGACGACATCATCGCCGATCTCGAAGCCGGATTCCGTTCAGCCAAAGGCACCTGAGGCGCACGCCCCGCTCGGGGCGGTCGGAGATCCCCAAATTGAGGTCGCTTCGACCAGTTCGACAAAACCGCTCAAGCGGTGTTCGGAATGGGTCGAACTAAGGCGAGTAGGCCACAACCGTGGCCGCCCTCTATCGAGAGATATCAATGGGTCTCGCCGCCGAAGACAACCCAACCAAACCCACACTCCAAAAGGTCGAGCTGTATCCCAGCACCGACGTCTTTGGAAGTAGTGAAGGCACGCCCGAACCGCGTGGCGGGGTTAACAATCGCAAGCTCATCGTGGTGTTCGCCGATATCTCGGCGGTCATCATCGGTCTGTGGATCTCGGTAGTGCTCAATGGATGGATCAATCCCTCCGATCCCACCTCGGCTGGTGTCTATATCGCGCTGCTCGGAGCGACGCTGCCGGTTTGGCCGCTTGCCTTCACCCATCAGGC
>CAZGVQ010000329.1:0-4893 GCA_964529355.1 uncultured Acidimicrobiales bacterium | reverse complement strand
CAATAGAACACGGCGTATGAACCGCAGATCGTGATGAGGAATGGTCGGTGGCGGTTGTGAATGAATCGAAAGGCCACGAACATCGGGAGAATGGCCAGCAGATTCATCCCCACGGCTACCACTGCGGCTTCGCTCATGACGCCACCGCCAGTCGCAGATGGGTCTCGATGCCAAGTTCTCTTCGGGCCATCCACCAGAGCGAACCAAACAGCCCGAGGGTGGTGGCCACGACGGCGAGGGCCAGACCCTCAATACCGAGCAGCGGCGCGGCGAGAGCGGCAAGAACCGGGAGGCTGATGGCTGCGACGAGGTTGGCGCGGGTCACCTTTTTCTCATGCCCACTCATCGACAACGCCTGGCCGCAGAGGCCGGTGAGTGCATTGAACATCTGACCGCCGACCAGAATCACCAGTGCGAGGGCAGCGGTGTCGTACCCGTCCGGAAACACCAGCCCGAGGAGCTGGCGCGGAACCGCCAGCAGGATCAACCCGGCAAGAATCGCCGGCGGTGCGGCCCGCTGTACGGCCCGGGTGGCGATGCGTTGCAGTTCGGCGGGTGTGCCGGATGCGGCTGTGCGGGCGAGCGGGGCCACGAACGCCAATTGTGCGGCCTGCAGCGGCAGCGCGACGACCATCAGGAATTGGCGGGCGGCTGCGTAGAAGGCCAGCTGGCGGGTTTCGAGGATCAGGGCGCCCACCCAGAGGTCAGCCGATTGGAGCACCAGGCCGGTGAGCTGGGTAACGCCGAATGGCGAAGCCTGACGTAGTGCCGGGCCGCCGTCGGTTGCGGCTCCCGTCATCCGCACCAGCTTCACAAGCACGGGTGTAGCTACTGCTGCGCTGATGACGGCGAGGAGCCCAAGAACCGAACCGGTCGACGTGGGCCGGGCGACGACGAGTAATCCAATCCACAGCCATACGGGAAGCGCTCCGCCATACCGGCCAAACGTGAGCTCTGGCAGCCAACCACTGCTGACAGCACGAAAGCCGTCGCTCGCCAGGTAAAGCACGGCGCCGGCGATGGTGGCCAGCGCGGTCGCGGCAAGGGTGAGCGCCGACCAGTCGTCGACGATCACACCAACGGCAACGGTGGTGACCGCTACCGAAGCGAGTGTGGTGCGAAATGCGGTTTGTAGTGCAACGCCAAGGATGGCGGCGCTTTCAGCCGACGGAATCTCGACCGACGCCAGGTCGCGCAGCAGTACCCGGTTCGAACCGAAGACACCGCCGATCGATCCGGTTGCGATCAACGACAATGCGACTGCCGTGCGTGCGAACGCGTCTTCGGTGAGTGTGCTGGTGAGCCAGATGACCGACAGCGCAATGCCGGCGGCGAGTCCTACGCGGCCAAGGCCGGCGCGGACGAACGGGGTGGCGAGGAAGCTAGCTACTCGAGCCATGCCGGACTCAGGGGGCCAAGCATGTCGCGCAGGCGCGCCATGTCTTGCTCGAGTTCACCCATGAGTCGGCTGCGGTCGGAATCGCTCACCGTCGCGGTGCGAAGGTTGAGCGAACGGATTCGTTCCCGAAGTTCGAAGGGAATCGCGGCCTTGACTGCGCGTTGCAGCCAACCCACCTTGCGGCAGGTCGTCAAGAGCTGTTGCATACCGGAGCTACGAAGCTCACCGGAGGAATTCACTGCCCTTGTATCGGCCATTTTCTTGTTTGTATTGAGGTTGTTGTCGGTGCCGCCGGTGCCGCCCGTGCCGCCGCTGATGGTGGATACAGGATCCAGACCCATCCAGTCGATGAGTTCGGCGCAAACCGTTGCGCTATCAGTGGTCAGCCGGTCATAGTCGACCACCATCAGACGAGACTCGGTGGTCTCGGAGGATGGACTCCCGAAGCGGTTGATCCACGGTTCGAGTTGTTCGGCGTAGCGACTCATCGACGAGTAGTGCCAGAGGTGGTGCCAGCCTTCGCTCATACGGCCGTATTCGACATCGAGGGCTTCGGCGAAATCCGTGCTGGTTTCGTAGCCGCGATTCTGCAGGTACTTGAATGCGGAGAATGCCCGATCGACCGGGTCGCGGAGCACGACGATGACACGAAGGTCGTCGCCGAGATACCGATCGATCTGGCTGATGGTTTCCTCGGCGTAGTACAGCATCGAGACCGAGGCATCGACACGGATTTTGGCCCGCTGAGCTGGGAGAAAGGTCGATTCCCAGCCGGCGAGCGAATGTTGAATCTGGCGGTTGATCGTGGCTTCGTCGCCCGGCCCGCTGAAGCCCTCACTGCGGCGCCCGAGCGAGAGAAAGTGGGTCTCTTTGGGGTTGGAGGTGGCGATGTCGGGGTGATGGGTGAGTTGGTTGACCAGGAACGTCGATCCGGCACGCGCCGCGCCGATGATCAGCACGTTCGGTCGGCTGGCCAGCGTTTCTTTCTTGAGCGTTGGTGTGTGGTTGGCGGAGGAGGTGGCGGTGGGGGGTCATCCGATGAGTTCCTGGTAGAGGTGGTCGAGGCGGTCGGCCATGGTGGTGGGGGAGAACAGGTGGTTGGCGCGTTGGCGGCCGGCGTGCCCTTCCTGCGAGCGAAGAAGTGGCCGTTGGATACGCAGAAGTGCTTCGTTGATCAGTAGTTCGTAGGCGCCTTTGGGTACGACGGCGCCTGCCGCTTCGAACGCTCCATCGAGGATCGCCCGACGCATTCCGGTGACATCAAAGGCCACCACGGGTCGGCCGGAGGCGAGTGCCTCACCGACCGCGATGCTCTGGCCTTCCCAATGCGAGGGTTGCACCACGACGTCAGCGGCGGCGAGCCACGGGCCGGGGTCGGTTCGGCCGGTGTGAAGGATCGACTTCGGAAGTCGGTCGGGAAGATCAAAACCATCCTGGGCGGGGCCGACCAGGGCCAGGGTGACCGAGCCATCGGTGTGTTGTTCCCACAGGTCGATGAGTTCTCGTTGGCCCTTCTGTGCGCAGAGTCGACCCACACAAACCGCCAGTGGGCCCTGGACGCCGAGTTGTCGTCGGGCCGAGTCCTTGTTGGGCAGCGATGCGAAGCGCTCGAGATCGACCGGAACGCCCACTTCATGGAAACGGGCGTCGATGTTGGCGTCGTGTCCAAGCTGGCGCTCTTCGGCATTCACCGTCACGATTGCGCCGGTTCTCGGAGCCAGCGAGCGTTCGATGGATGCGCCGACGACCAGGCTTGCTCGGCCATCCATCTGGTGGACCCAGCCATGGGGGTGGAACACGGTGGGCTTGGTGATTTTGGCGGTACGGCCGGCGAGCCCTGCAAAGAACGAATGCAGGTGCACCACGTCATAGGACGAGGCGAGTTCACGGAGCGCTCGCCCGGATCGTTGCAGGGTCAAAGGGTTCGAGCGGCCGATGCTCAGTTGGTGGTGCGTCGTCGTGCTGTCGAGGTCTTCGAGTCCGGCGACTCCGACGGTGTGACCCCTTTTGACCTGCGCTTTTGCCACCAGGCGGACCCATTCAGGCACGCCGCCATCGGTGGGCTCCAGAACGTGGAGAACCCGCCGATTACCCTCGCGGAGCGACCGGACAACCGGGGGCGCAAGAATGCCGCGCTCGGTGGTGGGGGGTGTGAGCGTTGCGGTCATCAGTAGGCGCCCGAGGTGCTGGGGCGAATGACGACCAGCACGGTCTTTGCCAGGATCAACAGGTCGCCGTGCAGGGTGTGCGATGCGCTGTACACATAGTCGAGTTGTGCGCGCTCTCCGTAGGAGATGTCGTTGCGGCCCGAAACCTGCCAAGCGCCGGTGAGGCCGGGGCGAACCGCGAGAACCTGCTCGCGCCACAGGCCGTAGCGAAGTGACTCGTCGTGGGGTACTGGTCGAGGTCCGACCAGGCTCATGTCACCACGAAGCACGTTGAACAGCTGAGGAAGCTCATCGAGGCTGGTGCGGCGAAGCAGCTTGCCGATCGGGGTGATTCGGGGGTCGTCCTTGAGCTTTGCGGTGTCGTGGAACTCCCGCCGTTTGGCGGCATCTCGAGCCAGGACGTCATCGAGCAGGTCGTCGGCGCCCGTGTACATGGAACGAAACTTGAAGCACCGGAATGGGGTGCCGTCGCGGCCGAGGCGTTCGCCGGCGTAGAAGATCGGGCCCGGCGATCCGAGGCGAACGACGACGGCGAGCACCGCTACCACGGGCAGAAGCACGAGAAGCAGGACCAGCGCCGCAGCGATATCGAACGGTCGCTTGTACAAGGGGCGTCGGATGACCAGCGGTGGTTTGGGAGTCGATACCGGCTCTCCCCAGGTGAGGTCGCTGCGGACTTCCGGGGTGTGAATGCCCTGGGGGGCAGGAGTTCTGCGGTCATACAGCGGGTCGGTTTGGACGCGGGCGTGCCGGGCGGTGGCGCCGGTTGGGCCAGTTCGCTTTGAGAGCCCCGCACCAATCACAGGGGCCGATTCCGCAGTCGTCATACCCACCAAGTTTGGGACACCTCCGCCATGCCCCACCAGTGCCAGAAGGGCCACTCACAGTGGTTAATTTGACCCTCACGGACTGGCTCAGAGTGTCGTACCTTGAGAGGCATGACCGGTATGACTGACCCCAACCCCACAGGTGTCACTCCCGACCTGGGCGCAGCAGTGCCCACAGTGAGTGAGATTTTGTCCGTCGTTCGTCGCCAAGCGATGCCGATGGCCATCGTGGTGATCACCATCGTTGCTCTGGCTGCGCTGCTCACCTCGCTGACGACTCCCACCTACGTCGCGTCGTCGGAAGTCCTGTTGCGCACCGACGCCACCGCACAGCTCTTTCCCCTTGGTGGCGATGATGACGATGGCCGTATCCGCTCGGTCAGCGCCGAGCTCGAATATGTGCGAAGCGACGACTTCCAAGCCGCCGCCCACACCCAGATCGGGCTTCGGGCCTCCACCGAGGCCATCGATGCAATCAGCGTTACCGTCAGTGCGAAGC
>CAZGVQ010000328.1:0-4898 GCA_964529355.1 uncultured Acidimicrobiales bacterium | reverse complement strand
ACCTCTCCCAGGTTCACGGCTACAAGGTCGGCGGCACGGTTCACGTCATCATCAACAACCAGCTGGGCTTCACCACCGCGCCCCATGCGGCCCGCTCGAGCGAGTACCCCACCGATGTCGCCAAGATGGTGCAGGCCCCCATTTTCCACGTGAACGGCGACGACCCCGAAGCGTGTGTGCGGGTGGCCCGCATGGCCTTCGAGTATCGGCAGCGGTTCAACAAAGACGTCGTCATCGACATGGTCTGCTACCGGCGCCACGGCCACAACGAGGGCGACGATCCCAGCTACACCCAGCCGCTCATGTACCGGGCCATTCAGGCCCGTCGGTCGGTGCGAAAGCTCTACGTCGAATCGCTCGTCAAGCGCGGCGATTTCACCATCGAACAGGCCGAGGAAGGCCTCGACGATTTCCAGTCGCAGCTTCAGGCTGCGCTCACCGAGACACGCGAAAGCGCACCCGAAGAGCAACGGGTCGCCTCACAGCCCTCCCGACCGGTCGGCGTGCTCCCCCACGTCGATACCGGCACCCCGCAGGACACGATCGACAAGGTCTTCGAAGCGCTGAACACCGTGCCCGACGACTTCACCTTCCACCCCAAGCTCACCAAACAGTTCGACACCCGCGGCGAGATGTTCCGCGATGGTGAGGTCGACTGGGCCCTCGCCGAGGCGATGGCCATCGGATCGCTCCTCCATGAAGGCACGTCGGTGCGTATCGCTGGCCAGGATTCACGCCGTGGCACGTTCTCGCACCGCCATTCCACCCTGGTCGACTTCGAAACCGGCGACGAGTACATCCCGCTCGAAGGCATGCGCAACAACAGCGAGTTCTGGATCTACGACTCTCTGCTTTCCGAGTACGCAGCGCTCGGTTTTGAGTACGGCTACGCCCAAGCCAACAAAGACGTCCTCACGGTTTGGGAGGCTCAGTTCGGCGACTTTGTCAACGGCGCCCAGATCATCATCGATCAGTTCATCGTGGCCGCCGAGGACAAATGGAACGAGACCACCGGCCTGGTCATGTTGCTTCCCCACGGCTCAGAAGGCCAGGGCCCCGAGCATTCATCGGGCCGAATGGAGCGTTTCCTTCTCCTCGCCGCTGAAGACAACATCCAGGTTGCCAACGCCACAACCGCTGCCCAGTTCTTCCATCTGCTGCGCCGCCAGATGATTCGCGATGTGCGCAAACCGCTCATCGTGTTCACCCCGAAGTCTCTGCTGCGTTCGCGCCAGGCGCGCTCCCCGGTCAGCGACCTTCTGAGCGGCTCTTTTCAGGAACTCCTCGACGACCCATCGGTCACCGACCCAGCCTCGATCACCCGGGTGGTGTACTGCTCGGGCAAGGTCAGCTACGACGCAATGGCCAAGCGAGATGAACTGGGCGCCAACGCCGCAGTCATCCGCATCGAGCAGATCTACCCGTGGCCGAGCCAACGAAGCCACGAAATTCTCGAGCGCTACCCCAATGCCAAGGAGATTGTGTGGCTTCAGGAAGAGCCCGAGAACATGGGTGCCTGGAACTTCGCCAAGGGTCGCCTCTTCGAGGAACACCAAGGCCACAAGGTGAAGCGGGTCAGCCGCTTCGAGTCGGGTAGCCCCGCCACCGGTTCCTCAACCATCCACAAACAAGAGCAGGCACAACTTCTCGAAAGAGCGTTTGCGCCGCTCGATTGAGCCGTCGGGGAATCAAGCATGAAGGGGCAGTGTTAGAAGATCCATGGACATCACGATGTATGGCGCAGATTGGTGCGGAGATTGCCGTCGGGCAAAGGCATGGTTCGAAGAAAACGGCTACGAGTACGACTATGTCGATCTGGTAGCGAACCCGGAAGAGACCCAGAACGTCCTCGATCGCAACAACGGCAAACAACAGATCCCGGTCATCGTGTTCGCCGATGATTCTCACCTGGTCGAGCCAACCAACCAGGAACTCGCCGACAAGATGGCCTCGTTGGAGAGCGTTGCCAATGACGTCGAACCCACCGTGGTGGAGAACACCACGCTAAGCCGCTTCGAATTGCTCCATCGCGGTGAGGTCGTGAGTTTCGCCGACTTCCGCGCCGATGGAAACAACGTGGTGGTGCCTCACGTCGAAACCGCGTACGAGCATCGGGGAAACGGCTTTGCAGCACAGCTGATGGAAGGCCTGCTGGCACTTCTTCGAGAATCGGGACGCACCATTACTCCGCTCTGCCCCTTTGCGGCTGGCCACATTCGCCGAAACGAACAACACCACGACCTCGTAGCCAGCTGAACCGAAGTTGTAAACACCAGCAGGCATCAGCGCTGATTGCGCTGGGTTCGGGTGCGGGGTAGATCGCTGGTCTTGGTGGCGGCTCGGCGAGGCCAGGGTTTCGGCTTGGGCGATGACCCCAGCCGGCAAGGGTGAGCATCACGCTCCCAGCTGACATCGATTCCTCAAACTGTTTCGTCTCTGGCGGGATGAGCGCACTATTCGAGTTACCCAGGGCGGGCCCGATCACGCTCAGACTCGTCGCCGTGGCGAAGAACTAGCCGCGCACCTTGGACATGTGCTGGGCCACCAGCGACGCCGCCTGATCGCCCATTGCTCGCAGGAGTGACGCATCGCGCTGGGCTCGGGCGATGATGAATCCGCCCTCGATCATGGCTACCACCGCCCCTGCCAGGTCGAGCGCCTCGGCGCTCGGATTCTCTGTGCCCTCGATCTGCGCGGCGACTCGATCTGCCCACCCCGCAAACACCACGCCCGTGGCCTGCCGAAGCTCGTCGTCGGTGCTGGCCACCTCGCGAGCTACGGTGCCGATAGGACACGGATCGATGAAGTCATCGGTTTCAAGCACATCGGCCGCGCCGTTGAAGAACGCCCGCACCCCCTCGTCGGGCCGATCCGGGTACTCACCCACTATGAGCGCGAAGAGTTCGCCATAGGCGGCGCCGGTCTCGCGAACCACCACATTGGCCAGCTCGGACTTCCCGCCGGGGAAGAAGTGGTAGATCGACCCGGTGGTGGCGTCGGCAAGTTTGCCGATGGCGGCCAACCCGGTGCCGTTGTAGCCGCGCTGGCGAAACAGCTCATTGGTGGCGGCGATTATTCGCTCGCGGGTTTCGTCGGCCATCACCCCACACTACTTGCCGAATAGAACGATCGCTCTATAGAATGACCGTTCTAGCGCCCTTTACAATCTTGAGGTCACGATGACGCCACCCACTACTCCGTCTGATCAGCCTGGTCACCTCGAGCGTCTGGATGCCCAAATCGCAGGGCTTCGCGGGCCCGCCGCGATATTCATCGCGACGTGGCTACTTCACACCGGCGATCACGTGCGTCGAGGTTACGACCTGACCTCCGCTGGAGTGATCCATGGAGGATTCGTCGCGGCAATCCTCGCCGCCATAACCCTCACGCTGATCTTCACCGGGCATCGGTTTGCCCCCTTCGTCGCCACCGCGGTGTTTCCCACCGTCGCGATCGGCGTCTCGGCCACCCATCTCCTCCCCGACTGGGGATTCTTCAGCGAGCCGTTGCTCTTCGACTCGGCCGCCGACAACTTCGCCGCGGTCGCTGCGATTCCCGAGATCTTTGCCGCCGCGTGGTTGGGTTGGCTGGCCCTGCGAGTGGTTCAGGCCAACGGTTTTCAGTTGCCCACCGCCCAGACGGCCTGACGCCCTGCCGGGTGACTCCTGCCACTTCGGTTTGCAGGGCAAGGGCGGCGCACTACCGTTGAGGTCACGCCGAGCGGCCTTTCGCTCGGTGGGTTCGCAGAGAAGCACCGGTTTCGCTTTCTCATCGTGAGCCTCACGAGAGAAACGTCCCCGCCGAATCCCGGCCGGGCGCACCGAAACCCCCAACCTTCCGATCTGCCCAACCCTTTTCTCACCTCGCGCCGCGCTGCCCGCCGGGCTCGCGGTATCAATGGAGTTCAATTTTGTCTACCCAGACCCCCTCATCCCCCTCGTTCGCCGATCTTGGCGTGCCTCAATCCATCTGTGACGCCCTGGCGCGTCGCGACATCCATCAGCCTTTCGATATTCAGGCGGCCACCATGGTCGATGCCCTTGCCGGGCGCGACGTGCTGGGCCGGGCCCCCACGGGCTCGGGCAAAACCCTGGCGTTCGGGATCCCGATCGTCGCCGGTCTCGGCAAGGCCAAGCCTCACCGTCCGCTAGCCCTTATTTTGTCCCCCACCCGCGAGCTCGCCGACCAGATCTGTGTCGAGCTGTCGTCCTTCTCCAAGCCCGTTCGGGTCGGTGTCGTCTACGGCGGCGTCGGGTACGGCAACCAGCTCCGCATGCTGCAACAGGGTGTCGACGTTCTGGTGGCCTGCCCAGGACGCCTCGAAGACCTCATCGACCGCGGCGATGTGAACCTCGGCGATGTCGAACGAGTCGTGCTGGACGAAGCCGACCGCATGGCCGATATGGGCTTCGTGCCCGCCGTGCGCCGCCTTCTCGACCAGACCAACAGCAACCGCCAGACCGTGCTGTTCTCGGCCACCCTCGATGGCGATGTTGCCAAGCTGACCCGCGACTACCAAACCAACCCGGTTCGCCACGAGGTCGGAGAATCCACCCCCGACATCACCCTGGCCGAGCACCTGTTCTGGAAGATGGATCAGCCCGACCGCACCCAGGTCACGGCGCTCGCGGTGGGTGCCGAGTGGCCCGCCATCGTGTTCTGCCGGACTCGCCACGGTTGCGACCGCCTCGCCAAGCGACTCGGCAAGCTGGGCATCGACGCCGTACCCATCCATGGTGGGCGCAGCCAGAACCAGCGCACCCGAGCCCTCGAAGACTTCACCACCTCACGGGCCCAGGCACTTATCGCCACCGACGTCGCAGCACGCGGCATTCACGTCGACGGCGTGGCCCTGGTCGTGCACTTCGACCCGCCAGAGGATCACAAAACCTACGTAC
>CAZGVQ010000327.1:0-4901 GCA_964529355.1 uncultured Acidimicrobiales bacterium | reverse complement strand
ATGAGCGCAAAGACGGCGATGATCACCCCGAGCGTCGCTGATGTAGGTCGATTGGTAACCATGATGCTGCTCCCTGGGGGTGGATCTGACCCCGACAGAGCAACCGTAACCCTGTGGATAACTTTCGACCACTTGGGAATAACGTCGATGCATATCGATACGTTCAAGTGACCATGAACGGATCCTGTCTGTGGATAACTACCTTGGGGAGAATTCCGCCTCGAGATGCTTGATGCCGTGGATGAACGAGGAATGCAGCAAATCAGGCGCTCCGGTCGCTTCGATGTCGGGCAGCGTTGCGAAAAGTTCGCGGAACATCACCAGGATCTCGCGACGAGCCAGGTGGGCACCCAGACAGAAGTGGGGCCCCGGCCCGCCAAAGCCGATATGGCGATTCGGGTCGCGCTGAACGTCGAAACGCAGAGGATCTTCGAAGATCTCGGGGTCGCGGTTGGCTGCCAGATAGAACATCGCGAGCTTGTCGCCTTCGGCGATCGACACGCCGCCCAGCTCGGTGTCGCGGGTTGCGGTGCGGCGCATATAGGTGACCGGCGACGCGAGGCGAACGATTTCCTCGACCGCCCTGGGGCCAACACCTTCGAAGTCGGCCTGCCAGATTGCCCGTTGGTCAGGATTGTCGGTGAGGTACTTGAGTCCCCAACTGATGGCGTTGCGAGTGGTTTCGTTCCCCGCAACCACCAACAAGATGAAGAAGCTGGCGATGTCCTGTTGGCTGAGCTTCTCGCCGTCGAGTTCGGCGTTCACCAGGATGGTCGTAAGGTCGTCGGCGTCCTTTCCGACCTTGCTGTCGGACACTTCGAACATCAACTCCGACAACGCGCCGCCTGCTGTGAGCATCGCGGTGAGGACGTCGGCTACATCTTCGACATATTCGGGGTCGGCCGCGCCAAGGATGATGTTGGTCTGGTCGAACACGAAGTCGAGTTGGGACTCTGGGATACCCATCAAATCGCACACGATCCTCAGCGGGAGCCGGGCCGCGACATCCACCACGAAGTCGCAGGTTCCCTTCTCGCGAACGTCGTCGACAATCGTCTTGGCCTGGTCCTGCACGATGCCTTCAAGCTTCGCCAGCATTCGCGGCGTGAACCCCTTCGACACCAGCTTCCGTAGACCGGTATGGCGAGGGTCGTCCATGGCGATCATCGAGGAGAAGAAGGCGTTGAACTCCGGTGGCGCATCGAGCATGGTGATGCCCGACTCCGACGAGTACACCTCAGGGGTCTTGGACATCTCGAGGATGTGGTCGTATTTGGTAACCACCCAACCGCCAGGGCAGACCAGGCCTAACCCCGACGTATCGGGCTCGGGCAGAAACACCGGTGGTCCGTCTTGAAAGTCGGCCAGTTCGGTGTCGATCTCCTCGGTGCTTCGTATCCAGAACGAGTTATAGAGCGGATTGTGCGGGTCGGTTTCGGGCACGGCGTCAACGGCGGTCATGGCGTGAGCATATGGCCAGCGTTTTGAACGAAATGAAATTTGTTTCGCAAAAAATTCGCGGCATCGGGAACCAGATGGTCAGCTCGTATCGTCAAAGAAGCATGAAGCATCATTCGGCCCCCTCACCAACACCCCTGACCACCCGTCTCGGACGCATTCTTGCATCGCTGTTTATCGCCGCGATTGCCCTTGCGGCCTGCGGTAGCGCCGGCGAACCGGTAAGCGCCGGTAGCGGATCAGACGACGAAAACACACCCAACGAGATCACCGACCCCGCCGACGAAACCGACGACACAGGAGAAGCCGTGCCGGATCGAGACGACAACGGACAACTCGAGGACTTTGAAGAGGCCATCGCGGCAGGCGGCGACGATCCGGCATCGGACTTTGTGCAGCCCATCGACCCGCCACAGGACCCAGAAACCACCGCCGAATGGCAACGGCTCCTCAGTGAAGATGCGGTGGCACCCGACGACATCGTTGACCCCAAGCCGTGGGCCATCGTCGAAGCGTTCGCGATCAGTGCCGACGCCACCGAGGTCATCGTGCGCTACACGGCCGGCAATCCGCCCTGCACGCAATCGCGGACCTCGGTTATCGAAACCGACACCTCAATCGAGATCAGCCTCGAGGTGGGTCTGCATCCCAACGTCGCGGCCATGAGCTGCCTGGCAGGCGACGCCGACACCGAGACGATCGTGCCGCTGAAGAGCCCGGTGGGCGATCGCAGCATCACTGCTATCCAGCCCTAGAGCAGCCGCCGGTCAGCCCGCAGGCTGAAGGACCCCGCCAAGCACCGTGCCCCACACGCCTACCTCGCGTAGGCCGGTGGGGTCGACCGCGAGCGGGTCGTCTTCGAGTACGGCGAAGTCCGCCCACTTGCCTGGCGATAGCGATCCGATCTCGTCATCCATCTTCAGCTGGTAGGCCGACCCGACGGTGAGGGCGCGCAGCGCTTCGGCAACCCCGATGCGCTCGTTGGGTCCAAGAATCTGACCGGTCGCCGTGATGCGGTTCACCGCGCACCATGCCACGTGGAGTGAACCGAGCGGGGTGACCGGCGCATCGCAATGCATCGACAGCGGCACACCCGCTGCGAGCGCCGTCGCCGCGGCATTCATGCGAGCCGCGCGATCGGGGCCAACGGTGGTGCTTGCGTGTTGATCGCCCCAATAGAACAGGTGATTCGAGAAGATGTTGGCGCACAGGCCCAACGCCTTCATGCGTCGGTACTGGCCGGCCGACGTCAGCTGGCAATGCTGGATGGTGTGTCGGTGATCGCGCTGGCCGGTAGCGGCGAGCACCGTGTCGCAAGCGTCAAGAAACAGGTCGACGGCCTCATCGCCATTGCAGTGGGCGTGCACGGTGACCCCGGCCCGGTGGAACGCATCGAGATAAGCAACCACCTGTTCAGGCGCAAGAATCCACAATCCGTTCTCGCCGGTGCCGTGGTAGCGCGGCCACCGGATTCGGGCAGTGAAACCCTGAATCGAGCCATCGAGAATGAGCTTCACATGCCCAAACCGGAGCTTGTCGGTGCTCTTGGCTGCCAGGTCGGCCAGGATGCCTGGGGCCTCCTCGGGGCTGGCCTGTGCCCCGCCCATCGTGGGGTTGTAGAACACCGACACGCGTGCCGGGTACCCATCGTCGACGCCGTTCAGCCATCGGTCGGCTACCGACTCTTTCCCGATGGGGCTGCTACCCAGGTCGGTGAGGGTGGTGATACCCGCGTTGCGAGCGATGCGGCCAAAGTTCTGAATGGCCTGATCGTTCGTGACGCCCGCCATCATCGTGCGAAGGCCCAGCGTGGCTAACCCCATCGCTGCGAACTCCTGCAGCTCGCCGATGGGAGTCCCACCGCCATCCTTCGGCACACCCTCGAGGTCGGTGTCGGGGCCGATACCCTCTTCGGCCATCAGGCGACTATTGACGGTGGCCAGGTGCAGGCTGGCGTGCATGACGAAGATCTGGCGGGTCTCCGATACCGAGTCGAGATGGGTTGCAACCAGGCGGTCGCCGTCGAAGTAGATCGGGTCGAGTCCCCACGCGAGCAGCGGTTCGCTCGGGTCCTCGAGCTTCGCGTCAGCTTCGCGCAGTCGGTCGAGTACCTCGGCGAATGTGGTACAGCCTGGCCAGAGCGTGCCGTCGGGAGCGGTGCGGTCGAAGTACCCGACGTACACGTAGTTCCAGAACCCGCCCTCGATGGCGTGGCAATGCGCTTCGACAAAGCCAGGCAGCAACACCTTGTCGGAAAGGCTTGCGTCGATAACCCCGCTGTACGTCGCGACCAGATCGTCGGCGCTGCCGAGGGCCAGGATCTTTCCGTCGGCGACCGCCACGGCCGCCGCCGTCGGCACGCTGGGGTCCATCGTGTGAATCTGGGCGGCGGGAAAGATGGTTGCTGGACCGGGCGGCGACTGCATCGTCGAACCCTACTCCGGGCTCTTCGCGCTTAGCTGAGGTCGACCACGAGTGGGGCGTGGTCCGACGGCGTCGGGTCTTCGGGTGTGGCGCGCTCGCGGGCGCTGCGATCGATGCTGACCGACTTCACGCGTCGTTGTGCTTCGGCATTGGCGAGCGCATGGTCGAGCCGCCAGCCCCGATCTGTGCTGAAGAAGCCCTCCCGGCGGTTCCACCATGAGTATGCGCGCCGGTCTCCCAGTGATGCTCGCACGATGTCGGTCAACCCGAGATGCTCGAGGTTCTGGAAGGCCTGGCGCTCGGGTGGGCTCGTGAGGTTTCGCTTTCGGTACCGGGTTGCGTCCCAGATATCGATGTCGAGTGGCGCAATGTTGAGATCGCCGATGAGGATTACCGGTTGATCGTCGAAGTCGTCCATCTGAATCCACGCGGTGAGGAGCTGGAACCAGGCGAGCTTCAGTGCATGGTGCGATGTGCCCACCTTTCGGCCGTTTGGTGCATACACGGTATGAATCCTTACGCCATCAACCGTGGCCGAGATACTGCGCCGCTCATTCAATGGCGCAGTGGCGCCGGGAATCCCGAGCCGAACGTCAGAGCTGGGCGGCCGGGACAACAGTGCCACACCGCCCTGACCGCCTTCACTATGAACGTGGATCTCAAACCCGCGTTCAAGAAACGGTTTGGCCGGAAAGCGCTCGGGTGAACACTTGATCTCCTGAAGACACAAAACGTCAGGCTGGTGCGCATCAACCCAGCTGGTAACCAGCCCCAACCGAGCCCGAACAGAATCAACATTCCAAGAAACCAAACGCATAGCTCCCATTCTGGTCGCTCTCGTCGCTTCGCTTCGCTCTGTTTCTGGTCGCTCCGGCGCGAGCGCCTCCGCTCTGCGCTTCGCTATGTCCCGCTGGCTTCAACCTCGGCCTCCGCTGGCGCTACGGCTCGACTCCAAGCGCCAGGCACAGCGTTGAATGGCCGATGGCTGAAGTTAACCAAAGGTGCCTGGCACCTTTGGT
>CAZGVQ010000326.1:0-4930 GCA_964529355.1 uncultured Acidimicrobiales bacterium | reverse complement strand
GTGCTCTGCGATACCCAGACGCTCGATTCGCTGCCGCCCCGCGAATTTCGAAGCGGTATGGGGGAGTTGGCCAAGTACAACTTTCTTGGCGGCGACGGTCTGGATCAGATGTCCCTCGACGAGCGGGTGGCGGCCAGCGTGCGCATCAAGGCCGACGTGGTCGCATCGGACGAACGCGAAGGCGGCCGCCGAGCCATCCTCAACTACGGCCATACATTGGCCCACGCGCTCGAGACCTCGGGGTCCTACGACATCCGCCACGGCGAAGCGGTGGCTGTTGGCCTCGCGTACGCCGCCGAAGTGGCCCACCAGATGGGCCGCATCGACGCCGATCGGGTTGCCGAGCACTATCGCGTGCTGTCGGCCTATGACCTCGAAGCCGGGTTGCCCGCCACGGCCGACCCGGACGAGTTGATCGACCTGTTCTCGCGCGACAAGAAGGCCCTCGACGGCGTCACCTTCGTGCTCGACGGCCCTGATGGGGTCGAGGTGGTGGTGGGTATCGATCGGCCGATACTCGAAGCGGCCATGGCTCAGATGAAGCGGGCCGGCGAAACCTCTTGAGCGGCGCCTCGACCCGATCGCTTGGCGATGTAGCGAACCTCGCTCCAATGGAGGTCGGGGGTCGTATTTTGCGTCTGCGCGAGCGGCTTACCGGCGAAGCTGCAGCTTCGGTACTGATCAGCTCGGCCACCAACATTCGCTACCTCACCGGGTTCACCGGTTCGAATGGGTTGCTGCTGGTCACCGCCGAGTCGGCGACCGTTCTCACCGATGGTCGCTACACCGAACAGGCGCCCCAGCAGCTCGAGGCGGCCGGGGTCGATGCCGCCGTCGAAATCGTCACCGATCTTTTCGGGGCACTCGAACCGCTGCTGGGTTCGGCTGGGGCTCTGGGCTTCGAGGCCGACAGCCTCTCGTTTGCCGATCATCAGCGACTCTCCGACGCCGTCGACGTTTCGCTCAATCCAACTACTGGTCTGGTCGCCGAGCTGCGGGCCGTGAAAGATGCGGGCGAGATTGCGCGGATCGAAGCGGCCGCCGACATCGCCGATGCGGCGTTGTCGTCCACCCGAGCCCTATTGGGTGAGCGGCCGACCGAGGAGCGATTCGGGCTTGAACTCGACACGGCGATGCGGCGCCTCGGCGCATCGGAGCGGTCGTTTGAGACCATCGTGGCTTCCGGTTCCAACGGTGCGCTGCCCCATGCCCGTCCATCGGGTCGGGTTATCGAGCCTGGCGACCTGGTGGTGCTCGATTTCGGAGCCCTGGTCGACGGTTACCACTCCGACATGACGCGCACCATCATGGTGGGCGACCCGACCGCGCAACAGGCCGAAATGCTCGAACTCGTTCGCACCGCTCAGGCGGCGGGCCGAGAGGCGGTAGGCCCCGGCGTCGAAGCCAAGGTGATCGACAAAACCTGTCGATCGATCATCGCCGAGGCTGGCTACGGTGAAGCCTTCATGCACGGCACCGGTCATGGCGTGGGCCTCGACATCCATGAATTTCCGGCGGTGTCGTCACGATCGGACACCATGCTCCAAACTGGCCATGTCATCACGGTTGAACCCGGCGTATACCTTGCCGGGATCGGTGGGGTGCGGGTGGAGGACACCGTTGTGGTCACCAACGACGGCTACCGTGCATTGACGAAATCTCCGAAGGATCCCAGCCTCACCATGGAACATCTACACGCGAAAGACGAGCACTAGTGCCCACCATCACCACCAACGACCTCAAGAACGGCATGCATCTCGATATCGAGAACAACCTGTTTCAGGTCACGGACTTTCAACACGTGAAGCCAGGCAAAGGCCATGCCTTCGTGCGCACCACCCTTCGCAACGCTCGCACGGGCGCCAACGTCGAGCGCACCTTCCGCGCCGGCGAGAAGGTCGAGCGCGCCATGATCGACAAGCGCGAGATGAACTTCCTCTACCGCGATGGTGAGGACTATGTGTTCATGGACAACGAGAACTTCGACCAGATGAATGTGCCTCCGTCGTCGTTGGGCGATGCGGTGCACTACCTGCTCGAGTCCAACAACGCGGTCCTGCAGATGTACGGCACCGAGATCGTCGGCGTCGACCTTCCGGCATCGGTCGAGTTGGAGATCGCCGAAACCGAGCCTGGCGTGCAGGGCGACCGGGTTTCCGGCGCCACCAAGCCCGCGACTCTGGTGACCGGCCTGGTCGTGCAGGTTCCGTTGTTCGTGAACCCGGGCGAGAGCATCAAGGTCGATACCCGCAGCGGCGATTACCTGAGCCGGGCCTAGCGCCGTCCATGGTCGGTGGTATTGGTTCGCGGCACGAAGCCCGCGAAGAAGCGTTGAACGTGCTCTATGAAGCCGACGTGCGGGGCATCGATCCTCTCGAGATCCTCGAGGGCCAGGATTTCGAGGTCGGCGAGTATTGCCGCGACGTGGTTCGAGGTGTCGCCAAGACCATCACGGAGATCGATACCCAGCTCACCGCGGTAGCCAACGACTGGTCGGTCGATCGGATGCCGGTCATCGACCGGACGATCCTTCGCATGGCCACCTTCGAGTTGACCGAACGCGACGATGTGCCCACCACCGCAGTCGTTGCCGAAGCGGTCGAGTTGGCCAGCCAGTACAGCACCGAAAACTCGGGACGGTTTGTCAACGGCGTGCTGGCTCGGCTGGCCACCGACCTGCGACCCGACGGCAGCGACTCGTAGAGTCTCACTGGCATGGTGGCGCTGGCGTACCCGGATCCACCGTTGGCCGAGGACCAGGTGCACCTTCGACCGTGGCGCACTGCCGATGCCGAAGCGCTGGCGGCCGCGTGGAACGACCCGGCGATTCAAGCCGGATGTGCGGTGCCCAAACAGCGCTCCGCTGCCGATGCCGAAGCCTGGATTTCGGGCCACCGGCAACGTATCGATGCCGGAGCCGCACTCGACCTGGTTATCACCGACGCGACGGGCGTGGTCGTGCAGGGCGAGGTCGGGCTTGGTCCGTTCGATTTTGATCGGGGCGCTGCCATGCTGGGTTTCTGGGTGGCTCCCGAGAGTCGCCGATCCGGTCTGGCCGCCGCTGCCGTGAGGTTGGTGGCTGACTGGGCGGTGACCCAGGAAATCGGCTCGCTCGTGGCGCAGACCACCGACGCGAACCTTGGCTCGATCGGTGTGCTTCGCTCGTGTGGCTTTGTCCTCGGCGACAGCAGGTCGGTCCAAACGTGGACGCTGCGTCGTTGAGGTAGGCGGACCGCTGTCGTACCGATCGATGTGTTGCTGGTGTTGCTTGTGTTGTTTCGCCGATAGCGTGAAGTCGTGGACTTCACTATCCGTGAGACGGTGTTTGACAAGCCTGGTTGGCGAGCCGACGGGTCCTATGAGTTTGCGCCCGAGCCGAGCAAACCGCTGCATCCGGTCTGGCAGATCTTTGAAGGCGACCGTTGGGTGGCCGACTGTTACACGCCGACCTGCGCCGAGCTTGCCGTCATGGACCTGGAGTTCGCCGTCGAAGAATCCAAGGTGCTCGACCTCACCGACGACAGCGTCGACTAAAACGACCAGTAGTCGTGCCCGGAGCGCTACCAGCGGACCGGCAACGTGCGCCGACCCCACAGGAGAAATGCTTCGATTCGGGTGCTTTCGCCGTTCGTGGTGAGGTGCGGTAGCCGGTCGACCACGGCCCGCAGAGCGAGTCGCGCCTCGAGCCTCGACAGGTGCGCCCCCGGACAGAAGTGTCGGCCGAGCCCGAACGCAACGTGCTTGCGGAGAACGTCGGGGTCGCGATCGAGGCGGAACGAATCGGCATCATCAAAGATCTCAGGATCGCGGTTCGCCGCCCCGTAGGTGGCCATCACCTTCGATCGTTCCGGCAGCGAAACGCCGTGGCGCTCAAGATCAGCGGTGTTGGTTCGGTAGAGGCCCAACACCGGTGCATCGAGTCGGAGGCTCTCCTCAACCGCGATGGCATCGAGCGACGGGTCATCTCGAATCTGTTGGTAGAGCTCGGGCTGGTCGAGCAGCCGCCAGAAGAGATTGGTGATGAGCGACGTGGTGGTCTCATTGCCGCCCACCAGCAGCTGGTTGAGCATGATCAGCCGCTCGGAGTCGTCGAGCCGTCGGCCGTCGACTTCGGCCAACAGAATGCCGCTGGTGACATCGTCGGGAATCACATCGCCGAGTACTTCAGGCCCGGCGGTGTCGGGGTCCGCGCCGCTGTCGAGAAGGAGCGCTCGGCGAACGTCGAGCTGGTCGAGCAGATAGGCATTGAGCGCCTGGCGGGCCCCGTCGCCTGCGGATCGATCGCTGGAGTTCGATGCCGCGAGTTGTTCATCGCTCCAGGCTTTGAATTGCTCGATGTCGTCGGTCGGTACTCCCAGGATGCGGGCGATGACCAACACGGGGAGCGGGCAGGCCAATGCATCGTGCAGATCGGCGGTGTTGTCACGGGCGCTGCCCTCGGTGACCATCGTTTCGACGAGTTCATCGACGAGCGCCGAGATGTCGGCTTCCATGGCGGCCACGTGCCGCGGCGCAAAACTCTGCTGAATGAGCTTGCGATACCAGGTGTGGGTCGGCGGGTCGCTGAACAGGCAGCCCCGAACCGAGTAGGTGGGCATCTGACCGTAATGGCTCGACCAGGTATCGATGTCGGTCAGAAGTTCGACCACATCGTCATAGCGGGTGGCGGTGTACAGCGGATGCTCGAACCCATCGAAGCGGTGCATCGGGCATTCGGCCCGAGCAGCCGCGTAGGCGGGGAACGGGTCGTCGAGCGTTGCTGGCGCAAAAGGGTTGTAGTCGGCGCCGCTGGTCATGGCACTGGGTTAGCGCAGTTCGACCCGGAGTCTCCAGAGCATTCCGAGATTTTCTGGTGGTTAGGCTTGCATTCGATGCTATTTCACTATTACAGTCGAACATATGTTCGATACTCAAGAAGGCGAGCAACTAG
>CAZGVQ010000325.1:0-4941 GCA_964529355.1 uncultured Acidimicrobiales bacterium | reverse complement strand
TCTTGTCGCTGGTTCGCGACGGTGCCTTCTTGTCGCTGGTTCGCGACATTCTCTCGGCCATGTCGTCGGGCCGACCGTGGGGCATGCTGCGCTCGTGTAGCAGCATTTCGTTTCGAGTGCGTTCGCCGCTGTCGGCCAACAACTGCTTGTCGATCTTGTTGGTTCCCCACGAGTTGGCGAGGATCTCGGTGGCCAGTGATTCGACGGTTGCATCGAGTTGGTCGGCCGGCACGCTGTGATCGACCAGGCCGATGGCCAAGGCTTCGTCGCCGTCGAATCGTCGCGACGTGAACATCAGCTCCTTCGCCCTTGAAACTCCCACCCTCTCGGGAAGCCGCACCGACATTCCCCAGATCGGCACGAGTCCCCACTGGCCATGGGTGTCTCCGAACTTGGTGTCGCTTGCCGCGATGAGGATGTCGCAAGCCAGCGCCAGCTCGAGTCCACCGGTGAAGCAGTGACCGTGAATTCTTCCGATCAACGGCTGCGGGAGCGCCTCGAGTGCGTCGATGGTCTCGGGCGTGAAGTTTGGCGATGGCGGATGCTCGCCTTGGCTGATCGAGTCGAGATCATGGCCAGCGCAGAACGACCGACCAGCCCCTTCGAGAACGACGCAACCGACCGACGGGTCCTGGGCGATCGCGTCGACATGGGCACGCAGCTCGACAAACGACGGAGCGCTCATGGCGTTGAGTTTCTCGGGTCGGTTGAGCGTGAGTGTGGTGAGACCATCGGGCCTGTCACTTCGCCGAACCAACGGGTCGCTCATAGGACCTGCCCAGCGTCGATCTCGACGGCATGGGTGAAGGCTCTGGTTACCCATGCCTCGGTCATCGCGGCGCCGCGTTCGTTGCCCGAATCAAAGCTGCCGATGAGCGACATCGGACCCGAGAGGTAGAACAGCACTGCCTCGCGGTAGTGGATGCGTGCGTCGTCGAGGCTGTAGCCGGTCACGCCTGCTGCGGAGATGCTGTCGTGCCATCGAGCCAAGAGGCTCTCCCAGTTCGCGCTGGCGATCTCGGTGGGAACACTGTTGCTGAGGAGATAGGCAATGTCGGCGACGCCTCGACCACGGAGCGCAAGCTGGAAGTCGATAAACGCCACCCCGCCCGACCCGTCTTTGGCAAAGAGAATGTTGTCTAGGCGGGTGTCGGTGTGAATGAGGGTTTCGGGTCCGTTGGCGAGGCGAAGGAGTACCTCCTCGAACTTTGGCTCGAGTGCCTGCGCCAGGGCGATGGCGTCGGCCGACACCCGGTCGCCCCAATCGCCGACCAGAACGGGTAGTCCGGCGCGGTAGATGCCGGGCACTGCGGCCTGATACTGCGGTGCGTCTTGTCGCGGAAGCCAGTCGAGGTCGTCGAGCTTGGGCGATTCCCACCAATGGGCGTGAAATGCCGCGAGCGTGTCGATGATCGACTCGGCCTGGCTGAGGTCGGCTCCAATGATCTGGTCGCCAACATCGAACTCGTGGGCGAGATCTTCAAGGAGCAGGATGAACGTGCCGTTGTCGCCCCGCTCGGCCACGTAGCGCCGGGGGCCTCGCATCGGGCTCTGATCGAGCACGAAGTCGAACATGTTCATCTCGCGCTCGTAGATGCCAAGCATCAGCGCGACCTCGAGGTTCGCCGGCTCGACGCAAGGCATCTTGGCCACGATGCTGAACGAATCGGTGTTGCCACCCTCGATTGCCAGGTTGAGCCGAACGATTTCGCCGAAGATGCCGGTGCCTTCGCCGATGTTGTCGATGGTCATCGAGGAGATCTTGCCCCCGCCGAGGACATCGGCGGGGAGACTGGCCTCGAGCCAGTCGGTCGTGATTGCGTCGGGCGTGGTTGGTGTGGTCATGGTTCCCTTTTGGGGTTCGGATAAACGGTGTCGGGTCTATGCGGTCAGCGCGCCGGCAATATCGGCCAGCGCGTCGGGCGGGAGGTGTTTCGGAATGCTGACGATGCCAAGATCAACGCCGGCGGCTTCGTACGCTCGGGCCGAATCGACGGCATCGGAAAGGGCGGCCGGGGTGTTGTCGGCCACCCGGATCAGTGTGGAGATGGTGATGTCGGCCGGGTCTCGCCCCTCGGTTTCGCAGGCCTGGTCGAACACCCGCTTTCTCATCTTGAAGTCCTCGACCGACATGGTCTGTGTGCCGTAGTTCCAGTGGTGGGCGTACTTTGCCGCCGCCGGGATGGTTCGCTTGAGGCCGCCTCCGCCGATGCAGATCGGCAGCGGCCGTTGAAGCGGCTTGGGGTTATTCATGGCGTCGGTGAAGTTGTAGTGCGCCCCGGCAAAGTTGGTGCGATCGTTGGTGAGCAGGCTGTCGATGACTTTCAGAGCTTCCTCGAATCGGTCGAAGCGCTCATCCATGGTTCCCAGCTCGATGCCATAAGCGAGGCATTCTTCCTCGTTCCAGCCGGCGCCCACGCCGAGCTCGAGCCGCCCGCCCGATGTGTGGTCGAGGGTGCTGGCCATATTCGCCAGCAGCCCGGGATGCCGATAGAGGATGCCGGTCACCAGCACGCCGCCGCGCAGTCGCTTGGTTTCGGCCAGAAGCGCGGTGAGGCTGATCCAACCCTCGAAGCACGCCTCGGTCGAGTCGCCGAACAGCGGATAGAAGTGGTCGAAGGTCCACCCGGATTCGAACAGTTCGATCTCGTCGGCGGCCAGCCAGGTCTCGAGCAGCCAGTTCCAATCGGTGCGCTGTGGCGCCGTGCTTATCGCGTAGCGCACGCTAGCTATCCGTCTGGCCGGTGAGCGCGGCTCGGCGTGAATAGCCCGGTGGGCGATTGCCGTTCTCGTCGACGATGTCGAACTCTTCGGCCAGGTCTTCGACCCACAGCACGTTGCCCGATCGCTCAAGACGATCGTCGGACGACGCCAGTGCCGCGACGGTGCGGCCGACAAAGAGCGGGGTCTGGAACACCGACATGTCACGTTGGCGTTCCTTGTTGGATTCGACGATGAACTCGGTGGCCACCGAGCCGGGGTAAATCGCCACCGCGGTGACGCCCTTCGGCTCGAGCTCAACCGCCATATCGGCGGTCATGCGATCGAGGGCGGCCTTCCCGACGCCGTAGGTGGTGCTGAAGTGGTAGCCGAGCCCACCCGGTGACGAAACGTTCACTATCAGCTTGGTGGCGCCGTCGAACAGCATCTGGGCGGCGTGCCAACTTGCCAGGTAATGGCACCGTGCGCCGGTACCGACCTGGTCGTCCCAGATCGTGTACGGATGCTCCCAGAACCCGCCGTCCCACACCGGGGGAGTGGGGATCTTGAAGGCGTTGTTCACCAGGATGTCGAGGTGTCCGGCTTCGCTGCGGATGCGGTCGAACAGCGCAGCGATCTGATCGTCGTTGGTGTGATCGGTCTGCACCGGAATACCGATACCGCCCGCCGCCTCGACCATGCGCGCCGTGGCATCGATGCTCAGCTCACTGTCGCCGGTTGTTCGCCCGGTGATGTACACCGTGGCGCCCTGTTCGCCGAGTGCATGGGCAATACCGCGACCGATGCCCCGGCTTGATCCGGTGACGACGGAGACTTTGCCTTCGAGGGGCTTGGCGGCTTCGGTCATGGGAGATCCTCCGGATCCTCAGAAACGGGAGATCGTCCCGATCGCTTGGTTGGGCTAAATTAACCGGGTGGTCAATTACCCGCCACCTGAGCGGGACTGCGATGCTGACTGCGGGGCGGTCAGACGCTTCAAACCACCAGTGAACCAAGCCACCCGGAGTTCAACGTGAGTGCCACCGAGACCGACAACATCGACCTGTCGACCTACAACCCGATGGATCGCGAGGTGCAGCAGTGCCCCTTCAACCATTACGCGGCGCTGCGCGACCATGGTCCGATCTTTCATCATGCGCAGACCGGCATGTACTTCGCGTCGCGCATCGACGTGGTCAATGAGATCCTGCGCGACACCGATACCTACTCGTCGAGGATCGCCAGCGCCGGCACCGTGGGTGACCCGGACGTCATGGCCAAAGTTGCCGAGATCATGAAAGAGGGCTGGCCGCGGGTCGACACGATGCTCACCATCGATCCGCCGCACCAGACCAAGTACCGAAAGCTGGTGTCACGCACGTTCTCGGCCCGTCGAATCGCGGCGCTCGAGGACAAAATTCGCGAGATCGCCATCGAGCTCATCGATGAGCTCCCCGATAAAGGCTCCATCGATTTTCACGCCGACTTCGCCGTTTCGTTTCCCGTGCGGGTCATTCACTATGCGCTCAACATGGCGCCCGAGACGATGGACAAGATCAAGCCATGGTCCGACGCGGCGGTCGCAGCACTGGGCGTCGATCTTTCCGAAGAGGACCGACTCAGCGCGGCACGCGACCAGATCGAGAACCAGAAGTATTGGCACGCCGAGTATCAGGACCGGTTGGCGAACCCCACCGACGACGTGATGTCGGGGCTCGCTCACGCCGACTTCGACGACCCCGATACCCCTGAAGGAGAGACCCGCAAGCTGGAGTTTCCCGAGGTCTTCAGCATCATCCAGCAGCTGATGGTGGCCGGCAACGAAACAACGACCAAGTTTCTCAACGAAACGATCCGGCTGATGATCGAGAATCCCGAGTGGTGGGATCAGATGAAGGCCGACCCCGAGGGCAACATTTACGGACTGGTCGAGGAGGGGCTGCGCCTCTCCACCCCCAACCAGGGAATGTTCCGCCTGGTCACCAAGGACACCGAGATCGAGGGCACGCCAATCCCCAAGGGTTCGCGGGTCTGGGTGATGTTTGGCGCCGCCAATCGCGATGGCTCGCGGTTCGCCGATGCCGAGGAGTTCGACCCCGGTCGCGAGAACCTCAAGGATCACATCGCCTTCGGCAAGGGCCACCACTTCTGCATCGGCGCTCCGCTGTCGCGCCTCGAAGGCAAGGTGGCGTTCGAGGAGCTGGTGAAGCGCATCAAACTGCCCGCGTTCAGCGAGGGCAA
>CAZGVQ010000324.1:0-4943 GCA_964529355.1 uncultured Acidimicrobiales bacterium | reverse complement strand
GAGAAGTCGACCAACCTGGTCGACGCTGATACCACCACCGGGCCGTTCATCGTCGAGGGTTCGCCGGTTACCTGGACCTACGTGGTCACCAACACCGGCAACGTGCCATTGGCCGGCGTTGCGGTAACCGACAACGTCGTCGCCGCCGGCGCGATTTCGTGCCCCACCGTTCTGGCCGATGCCAACGGTGACAACATCGTCGACATCCTGTTGCCCGGCGAAACGGTGTCCTGTACGGCCACCGGCGTTGCCACCCAGGGCCAGTACGCGAACACCGGCTCGACCGACGGAAACCCGGTGTTCCCGACTGCCCCGGGCCCCGACTTCGACCCCAACGACCCTTCCACCTACCCGACCGACCCCGCTGACTACAGCGACCTCGACGGCGTGACCGACCCGAGCGACGACGACAACTCGCACTACTTCGGCTACGACGCCGGACTCGACATCGAGAAGTCCACCAACGGCGACGACGCCGATACCCCCAGCGGGCCGTGGATCGCCTCGGGCGATACCGTCACCTGGACCTACGAGGTTGAAAACACAGGCAACGTCGCGCTCACATCGGTACCCGTCACCGACAACCTGGTCGCTGCGTCGGCTATCTCCTGCGCCAACCACCTCAGCGACACCAATAGCGACAACGTCATCGATGTGCTGCTGCCCGGTGATGTGTTGGTCTGCACGGCCTCGGCCCCCAACGGCTCGGTCGGGCAATACACCAACACCGCCACCGGCTCGGGAACTCCTGCGTTCCCGACCAACCCCGGCCCCGGCTTTGACCCCGATGACCCATCGACCTACCCGTCGGATCCCAGCGACTACACCGACGTTCCCGGTGCCACCGAGCCCGATGACTCCGACGACTCGAACTTCTTCACCGCAACACCTGCCATCGATATCGAGAAGGCCACCAACGGCGATGATGCCGATACCACCTCGGGACCATGGGTGGTTCAGGGTGACACCGTCACCTGGACCTACGTGGTGGTCAACACCGGCAACACCGCGCTGGCCAACGTCACCGTGGGCGACGACCAGGGTGTCGCCGTCGACTGCGGCAACGGCACAAGCTCCATCGGTCTGCTCCTGCCAGGCGACTCCGTCACCTGTACCGCCAGTTCGCCGGCGGCCACGATCGGTGCGTACCAGAACATCGGCGATGTGTCCGGTGATCCGGTGTTCCCCACCGATCCCGCTGCCGACCCGAGCGACCCAACCACATGGTCGACCGATCCGGCCGACTACGACGACATCATCGATCCCGACACCGGCGCTCCGATCGACGACGCCAGCGACACCGACCCGTCGCACTTCTTTGGTGCCGACCCGTCAGTGGTCGTCGAGAAAAGCACCAATGGCGACGACGCCGACACACCCACCGGACCGTTCATCGTGCAGGGCGACACCGTCACCTGGACCTACGAGATCACCAACGACGGCAACACCGCGCTGCTTGCTGTAGCCGTCACCGACAGCCTCGTTGCGGCCGGCGACATTTCCTGTGCCACCCATCTGGCCGATGCGAACGGTGACAACATCATCGATGTGCTCATGCCAGGCGACGTGGTGGTCTGTACCGCCTCGGCGCCGGCCTCCACCATTGGTCAGTACACAAACACCGGTTCGGTATCTGGACAACCGTCGTTCCCCACACCCGGCCCGGGCGTCGACCCGGCCGACCCCTCGACCTGGTCTGATGACCCGGCCGACTATGAGGACATAACCGACCCCACCACCGGCGAACCGGTTCCCCCTGCCGACGACGACGATCTGTCTCACTACTTCGGCTCGGACCCCAGCCTGTTGGTGGAGAAGTCGACGCTGGGCGATGACGCCGACACCGCCACCGGTCCGTACGTACCGGTCGGCTCGACCGTGAACTGGCAGTACGTCATCGTCAACGACGGCAACACCACGCTGTCGGGTGTCGAGGTGCTCGACGACCAGTTGGCGGCCACCGACATCGTCTGTGCCGACCACCTGAGCGACACCGACGGCGACAACGTGATCGACGTACTGCTGCCGGGTGACATCGTGATCTGTACCGCCTCGGCTCCGGCCGGAACCACCGGTCAGTACATGAACACCGGCTCGGGTTCTGGAGCTCCGGTGTTTCCTTCGAACCCCGGCCCCGGCTTTGACCCCTCCGACCCGTCCACGTATCCGAGCGATCCCGCCGACTTCGAAGACATCGTCGATCCCGATACAGGCGACGCGGTTCCGCCGGCTGGCGACGACGACCCATCGCACTACTTTGGCGCTGCGCCCTCGGTCGACATCGAGAAGTCGACGAACGGTTTCGACGCCGATACACCGACCGGCCCGGCAATTCCCGTCGGCGCGATCGCAACGTGGACCTATGAGATCGTCAACGATGGCAATACCGCCATCACCAACGTATTCGTCGGCGACGACCAGCTCACCGCTGCGGACATCTCCTGCGCCAACCACCTGAGCGACACCGATGGTGACAACGTCATCGATGTGATGCTGCCAGGTGACGTCGTCGTGTGTACCGCATCGGCGCCCGCAATCGCAGGCCAGTACACCAACGAAGGCAACGTTGCCGGTCACCCGGCGTTCCCCACCGATCCCGACCCATCCTTTGATCCCTCGGACCCGTCGACGTACCCAATCGACCCGGCAGACTTCTCCGACATCATCGACCCAGACACGGGCGAAGAGGTCCCGCCGGTGAGCGATGTCGACAACTCGCACTTCTTTGGCGTCTCGCCCGAGCTCGATATCGAGAAGAGCACCAATGGCGTCGATGCCGACACGGTCATTGGCCCGTTTGTACAGCTCGGAGACACCGTGGTGTGGACCTACGCCATCACCAATAACTCCAACTCGGCGCTGTCACCGATCGCCGTAAGCGACGACCAGATCAGCCCGGCCGACATTTCCTGTGAGGACCATCTCGCCGACACCAACGGTGACAACCTCATCGATGTGTTGTTGCCGGGCGAAACCGTGCTGTGCTTCGCAACCGCTCCGGCGGGAACGCTCGGCCAGTACGCCAACGTCGGTGCCACAACCGGACAACCGGTATTCCCCGCAGACCCCGGACCTGACTTCGATCCCGATGACCTGGCCACCTGGCCGACCGACCCGGGCGACTACTTCCCGACCCTCGATCCCGCCACCGGCGAACCGGTCGGACAGATCGGCGACGACGATCCGTCCCACTACTGGGGAGCGGTCTCGAGTCTCGATGTCGAAAAGCTGGTGAACCTTGCCGATGAGGACGAAGCGCCCGGCGCTCAGCTGGAGAACGGCAGCCCGGTTACGTGGAGCTATGTCGTTACCAATACCGGCACCACACCGCTGACGGGTGTTGTCGTGAACGATAACGATCCTGCGGTCACACCGGATTGCGGCAATGGCACCAACACGATCGCCTTGCTCCTCCCGGGTCAGATCGTCACCTGCACCGCATCGTCCACCGTTGCCCCGGGTGCCTATGAGAACCTCGGATCGGCAAGCGGACAGCCATCGGCGCCCGAAAGCAACGATCCTTCCTTCGACCCGAACGATCCCGCCACCTGGCCGACCGACCCGGCTTCGTACCCGCCGATCGTCGACGCCGAAACTGGCCAACCGGTGCCCGGCCCATCCGACGATGACCCATCGCACCACTTCGGCAACGGACCCGCACTTGATCTGGCGAAGCAGGTCTGTCTTCTCGACGAGTCGGTCGATTGCGATCCTGCTGACGATGCTCATTGGGGTGAGACCCGCGTGCATCAGCCGGGACTGCCCGAGGCGTGGCGCCTGACGGTCACCAATGTCGGAAACGTCACTCTTACCGACGTGGTCATCGAAGACTCGCTGGCTCCGGGTTGTGCGGTTCTGCTGCCTGACCTTGCGCCTGGCGACGTCTATGTCCACGCCTGCGAGTCAGAAATCGCAAATGCCCCGGTCGAGAATGTGGCCACGGTAAAGGGAACCGGACCATCCGGACGCGAGATTGGCGCCACCGACACCGCCGCAATGACGCCGCCACCCGAACTCGTCGTCACAAAGACGGTCGATGACGAGATCGTGACCCAGGGTGGCACCGCAGTGTTCACCATCGTGGTCAGCAACGTCGGCGACGGCGTGGCAACCAATGCAACCGTGGTCGATACGTTGCCGAGCGGTATGGATCACGTCAGCGATCTCACCACCGGCGTCACCTCGTCGACCGGCGCCACCTCGAACGAGCGGATCTGGGCGCTGGGAACCCTCGACCCGGGCGACGAGGTCACCTTCGAGTACGAAACCACGATCTCTCAGAACGCGTCGGGCGAGCTGGTCAACGAGATCGCCGTCGGCGCAGCTGAAACCGAACCGGTTGGCACCCTCGACGACAACGAAGACCGGGCTCAGGTAAACGTGAGCGCCCCCAGCGCACCACGTGCTCCGTTGTCCTTCACCGGTAGCTCCACCTTGATCACGGTTCTTGCCGGGCTCGGATTCCTGGGCCTCGGCGGTGCACTCATGTTTGGCAGCCGCCGCCGTCGCGACGACGACTAGTCCGCGAGCCGTTCGCGAATCGCCTCGGCTTCCGCTTTCACCTGCTCGGGGCTTGGCATCTCGCCGAGTCCCGAGTCAGAGCGGAATCCAATCTCGCCTTTCGCCCATTTGTAGAGCGCCTCGAAAGGAAAGATCCCGGTGGCGTGCTTGTCGTTCCAGGTGATGTTCAGGCCCCACGCGCCATGGAACGAAGCGTCGTCGATCCGAAGGGGAATCGGACTGCCGGGTCGAGGCCAGACCTCGGCGCCCTGATCCCGTAGGCCTCGACAGGTTGCGCACGGGCAGGCAAGACGCACTTCGACCAGGTTGAATTCGGCCACCAGCCCATCGGCGAAGGTCACCGTTATGCCGGTGTCTCGTTTGATCTGCACGTCGACCGGTTCGAAGGGTGCCAGGTTCCCTTCTGGCGGTGGCCCTTCTGA
>CAZGVQ010000323.1:0-4945 GCA_964529355.1 uncultured Acidimicrobiales bacterium | reverse complement strand
GCATCGGAGCCGGTCTGGCCCGGATGGAAGGCGTGGTGGCGACCAACGCGATCCTCGACAACCTGGCAAACCTCAGGCTCTCGACCGAGCACGAAGAAGCATTCGAAGACAGTTTTGTGCTTCGCGGGCTGCGCACGCTGCTGCTCGACTTCGATGTGCCGTCGGGTGCCTAACCCGACGAGAACCGGGCCCTGCTACTCGGCCAGGTGATACCGGGTCCGAAAGGCGATCCATGCCAGCAAGCCGCTGGCGATCGGGACCCACAGCGAGATGATGCGGTACGCAAGCGTGGCGAGTAAAGCGTTCTGCGTGCTGATACCCGACACCACAAGCATGCCGGTAAGCCCCACCTCGACGAACCCGAAGCCCCCCGGAGTAATCGGGATCATCGCCAGCACCGCCGCACCTGCGTAGGCGATGAGCACCAGGCTCAACCGGGGATCGGCCCCGATTGCGTATAGCGCGGCTACGAGCGTCAGATAGTCAAAAACCCAGTTCAGTGCGGCTGCCACCGTGACCTGCGGCCACTTCTTTCCAATGACGCCAACCAGTCGATCGCGCTCGGCAACCAGGTGCGCTGACTCAACTTTCCAGCTCCGTCGGAACCAACCACCGACCGTGCGGAACACCCGGTCGAGTAACCGACCAACGACCTCAAGCGGCCGGGTGTACGCAATGCCGATTGCGCCGATGGCAACAAGGAGGACAAAAAGGACACCACCGGCCACCGCCACCGAAAGAAGACTCTCGGGTATGGGGGCGCCGAAGAGCGCCATCAGCAGACCCGCCGCCGGAATCGCAAACAGCGCAGCGGTGGAAACAATCGAGGTGGCGGCGAGCGCCCCGGCCGCCTGCGCCGCGCTGACTCCACTGACCGACAACATGCGGTACAGGGTGGCCCCACCGACCGCCGCACCGCCGGGCACGACCCGCGACACCGCATTGGAGGTGAGCTGACTCGTGCTCGCAACGAACCACGAAACCTCGGGGAGCACGATCCTGATCAGCCACCACATGAAAGCGAAGCTCAGAATCTCAAGGCCCACCATGACCACGAACCAGCCGGCTCGGATGGTGCGGAGGCGTTCAGCCGAACTCAGAACATCGAGAACCCGGTCGGCAACCTGGGGAGCAAACAGTGAGACGGCGATAAGCGCCAACGCGACGAATACGCCACGCTTTACGTAGCCGCCGATATCGCCTCCGCTGGGCGATGTCACCGGTTCAGGAACCGCGGTCCTGCTCGTTTCCCCGGACACGCCCAAACGGTAGCCCAAACCTCTCGCCTATCGCTTCGTCCGGCCTTCTGGGGATCCTCGCGTGGGCGACACTACGATCCCGCTATGACCGACTATCCAACAGCACTCCCAGAGCACGGTCGTCCAGCGCGGCAGTTGCTGGACGAGATCGCGGCGGGGCGCAACGATGATCTCGATTGGCAGAGCGGCAAAGCGTTCAGCCTCGTGTACAACGCCGCCGACGAGGACCTCGAGGATCTCCAGCACGGTGTTGCCGATCTGTTCCTTCACGACAATGCGTTGAACCCGATGGCATATCCGAGCCTCCGCGCCATGGAATCCTCGATCGTGGCGATGGCCGCCGACCTGTTCGGCACCGACCCGCGGGCCGGGGCACTCACATCAGGTGGCACCGAGAGCATCTTCTGCGCCCTTCAGGTCGCTCGCGACCACGCGCGGAAATCGCTCGACATACCCGAGCCCACCGCGGTGATTCCGGCGACAGCACACCCGGCCTTCGACAAGGCCGCGAAGTACCTCGACATCGCCGTGAACCGAGTCCCGGTCGGGTCCGACGGACGAGCCGACGTCGGCGCCATGGCCCAAGCGGTCGACGACCACACCGCGCTGTTGGTTGGCTCGGCGCCCTGTTACCCCTACGGGGTCATCGATCCGATCACCGACATCGCGAGCCTCGCCGCCGACCGCGGAATCCTCTGCCATGTCGACGCGTGCCTCGGGGGTTGGCTGTTGCCGTTCTGGGCGGCGGCTGGCCAGCCCGACGACCGCCCCCTTCCTCCATGGGACTTCTCGATTGACGGCGTGACCTCCCTCTCGGCCGATATCCACAAATACGGTTACGCCTACAAGGGCGCATCGGTGGTCATGTACCGCGAGCGACCACTTCTGAAGAACCAGTTCTTCAGCTTCGAGGACTGGCCCGGAGGATTCTACGGATCGGCTACCCCGGCGGGAACCAGGCCCGCGCCGCCGATCGCCGGGGCATGGGCAACGCTTACCCACCTCGGCCGGGACGGATTGGTTCACAAGGCGGCCGAAGTTCGTGACACGACCGAGCGGTTCCTTCGTTTCCTCGACGACACGGAAGGCCTTGAACTCGCGTTCCGGCCCGACATGAGCGTGGTGATGTTCGGTACGACCGACCCGGCCCACAACGCACCCCTCGCGGCCGAACTTCACGCAAAAGGCTGGAACGTCGATCTTCAGAACGAGGGGCTCCACCTCATGTTCTCGCCGGGCCACCGGGCGGTACTGTCCGATTTCGAGGCCGCCATCGTGCGGTCGCTTGCCGTGCTTCGGGACTCGCCGCCAACCGGTGCACCGCTTACCGATGCAACCGCTGGCGGGTACGCTGGCCGAGCGGTCTAGGACCGTCGGCCCACAGAACCGAAAGGCACCCATTCGATGAACGTCCAGCTCTCGGTTCTCGATCAGTCGCCCGTCCCCGAGGGTTTCTCGGCGGGCGACGCGCTCGCCAATTCTGTGCATCTCGCCCAAGAAACCGAGAACTTCGGCTACCGCCGCTACTGGGTCGCCGAGCACCACAACAGCGCCGGCCTCGCCGGGTCGAGCCCCGAGATACTCATCGGGCAGATTGCGGCGAGCACCGCGTCGATTCGTGTGGGTTCCGCTGGGGTGATGCTGTCGCACTACAGCCCGCTCAAGGTGGCCGAGAACTTTCGGGTTCTCGAGGCAATGCATCCGGGCCGGATCGATCTTGGTCTTGGTCGAGCGCCCGGCTCGGATCCCATTACGGCACGCGCACTATCCCAGACCGGACAACCGATAAGTGTCGAGTACTACCCCTCGATGGTCGCCGAGGTCCGGGAGTTTCTCACCGACGACATCGCGAGCAACCCGTCCGGATTCACCGTCCGGGCCCGTCCGGAGACCGACGGGATTCCCGAGATCTGGCTCCTCGCGTCCAGTCAGGATTCGGTGGCACTCGCAGCGCACCTGGGGTTGCCGATCGGCTGGGCCCACTTCATCAATCCCACCGGCGCCGAGATTCTTCACGCCTATCGGGCGCAGTATCAGCCAAGCGATGCGTTCCCCGAGCCTCGGGTCGCGCTGGCTACCGGCGTGATCTGTGCCGAGACAGCCGACGAAGCCCACCACCTCGCCACCAGCATCCAAACATGGCGAGCCCAAGGACTCGGCGGCAAGATTCCCGAGCCCGGCGACCCCGCCCAGGCCCGATCAGCACTGTCGGTCGCCACCCAACATCAGCGCTCGAAACCCCTCATCGTGGGCACGCCAGTCGACGTGAAGGAACAACTCGAACAGCTGGCAGAGAAATTCGGCGCCGACGAACTCGTCATCGTGACCATCACGCACAGCCACACGGCGCGGGTGCGGTCCTATGAGCTTCTGGCTGAGGTCTGGGGAGACGCCTAAGCGCTCGTCCGGGTCAACAGCACAAGCAGCGCAGCGGCGAGGTCCTCGCTCGCGTCGGGGAACTCCAACAGCGTGGGCTTCACCCGATCTGATCGGTGAAGCTTCAGCACCGGCCCCACCACCCACGCTGCATTGAGCTTGTTCAGACGCATATCAATGCTCTTTTGTGCGCCGACGAACACCATGCGACGGTCGGTAAGTGCCACGCGGCCAGAGTCGATGATCTCGAACCCCGAGGGGGTTGGCGGCTCTTCGGGATCATTCGATCCCCGCCAGGACCAACCGTTTCGGCGTCCGAGCGGAACCGCAATCGGTTCGGGTTGGGCGCTGCTTCGCACCCCGGGATCTTTCGGCTCGACGACCACATGAGCCTGGTGATCAAAAAAGCACGTTTCGCCCCGTTTGAGGATCAGCGAAGCCGGTTCGACCGGGTCGGGAAGAAAGCCAGCGTTCACCCGACCGAACTGGAACCGCGCAACGCTGAAGTCCGACATCCGGTCGGCGCCGATCAACGCGGAACACGCGAAAACCTGGCCGTACTCGCCCTGGTCGACGATGCCGTCGTCATCGACCACGCGCTGCACCAACAAGTCGAGGGCGTGACGTTCGAGGTTGAAGAGTTGCGCCGGGTCGACGAGTCGGGTTGCCTCGGCACGGGCCGCTTCCAGATCGGACCGCAGCACGCCGGCATCTTCCAAATCACCCATGATCGACGCAGGCTGCTCGCCGGTTGCCGCCGCGAGACCGAATGCCTGCATCTCGGGCCTCGTCGTGATGGCGACGAGCGTTTCCCAATACCGTTCCCAGGCGCTTTGTTGGTCACGCGACAGCTGCTCGGCGGCCAGCTTTGCTTTCTTGCGCTCGCCAAACCGATCGAGAATGTTGTCGAGAAGAGAACGTGGTGACAAAGAGGACACGACACGTTTCTACCAGCGGTCAAGGAGGGCCGCTGTCTCGCCGATACCAAGGAGGTGCCACTCGCAGCATCGGTGATCGTCCCCGCTCACAATGAAGAAGCCGTTATTCGACAATGCCTCGACACCATCGTGTCCCAGCAAGGCATCGACGAATTCGAGATCCTCGTCGTATGCAACGGCTGCACCGACCTCACGGCTGAAATCGTGCGAAACGAGTACCCGTCGGTTCGAGTTCTCGAGAGTCCCGTTGCGTCGAAGGTGGCCGCGCTCAACCTGGGCGATGTCGAGGCCACGTTCTTTCCCAAATTCTTCGTCGACGCCGACGTAACCCTTTCCGACGGTTGCCTCCAGACCATGGTCGAAGCCATGTCC